>DATEGL010000019.1:0-4373 GCA_035280145.1 Candidatus Dormiibacterota bacterium
TCAGATCTCGATCGAGTCGCGTCAGGTCATCGAGCGCGCGCGCTCAGGGCGGCCCAGCGAGGGCGACCTCAGCGGAGCCACGTTCTCGATCTCGAATCTGGGCATGTACGGAGTCGACGAGTTCACCGCGATCATCAACCCACCCGAAGCGGCGATCCTCGCCGTCGGCGCGATCAAGGACGTGCCGGTGGTGAAGGACGGAAACATCGTCGCCGGCAAGGTGATGCGGATGACCCTCTCGGTCGATCACCGAGTCTTCTACGGCGCGACCGCGGCTCAGTTCATGGCCGAGGTCAAGCGGCTGATCGAGAACCCGGTGACGCTTCTGGTTCCCCAGGCCTAGAGGCACTCCGTCACGGGGTCGCTTCGAGGCCAGCGCTCGCTGTCCCCCGGCGCGACGATGTAGACATATCGGTCCTGGTCTGATCCCGCGAGGTACAGCCTGACCGTCGCGTAGTGGTAGCCAGTGTCGAGGGCATCGGCAGGAAGGTTTGGATTGTGCGCCCATGTGCCGAGCTCATGAGCTCCCCCGAGGTGTGCGAACGGATCCCGGATGTACTGATGCCATGGACCGATCGGCGAGGGGTTGCCCAGAGGCCATCCCAACGTGAAGAAGGTCAATGCCTGCCAGCCACACTGCGATGGGCCTGCGCTGGCGTCGAGCTCCGGCCAGCTTGCCGTGCGGTTGCCGTGGCGCCAGGCCGGCCCAGGCCACGCCGGTGGGGTGTCGAAGTAGCCGCCGACTGTTCGGCCCCCGGGTGCGGGACTGTCGGTGCGCAGCATCACGGCCGCCGCGATCGTCGCGAGCAGCGCGGCCGCCACGACGACGCCCACTGTTCGCGGCCGGCTCGGAATTTCCTGCTCTCCGCTCAGGAGTCCGAGCTTATGTCAGGCGGCTGAGCGAGAGCCCGGTATCGCTTCCTGTCCCACGGCAGACACCGGCTCACGCGCGGCGGGCAGGGTGAGGTGGAGTCGCAGGTTGCCTGCGTCGTCGAAGTCGGCCCACAGACGGCCCTTCATCGCGCTCGCCAGCTCGCGCGAGATCGAGAGGCCGAGTCCAACGCCGCCCGCCGCCGCCGAGCGTGATGGATCAGAGCGGTAGAAGCGATCAAACATCCGATCCGGGTCCGGCCGATGAGGACCTGCCGGGTTGGCAACGACGGTCTCCACGGCCCCACCGCTCAGTCTGGCCATGGCAGTGATCGCCGATTCCTCGGGCGCGTACTTGACAGCGTTGTCGAGCAGGTTGTCAAGGATCTGATGCAGCCGCTCGGGGTCGGCGGCCACGGGCGGGATGTCGTCCGGCACGTTCAGCTTGAGAGCGAGCTTGCGAGCTCCCGCCCGAGGTCGCACCATCTCGAGCTCCTGCTCCAGTTGACCGCCGAGGTCGACGGACGTGATGTGCATCGAGATCGAGCCCGCCTCCACGCGGGCCAGGTCCAGCAGCTCCTGGGCCATGCGCAGCACACGCTCCGATTCCTCATGAACGATGGTCGCCGCTCGCGTTCGTTCCGTATCGCTCAGAAGGCTGCCGTCGACCAGTGCCTGACTGAACCCGATAAGGCTTGTCAGCGGAGTCTTCAGCTCGTGCGACACGTTGGCCAGGAAATCCCGCTGCACCTTGCGCGCCCGCTCTACCGCCTCGGCCATCCGGTTGAACGCCGAGCCGAGCATTCCGATCTCGTCCTGTCCTTTGATGCTGACCCTGCGGGAGTAGTTGCCGGCGGCGATGTCCTCGGCCGCAGCGGCAAGCTGGGAGACAGGTCTCGTCACCGACTGGCTGACGAGCAATGTCATCAGCATGGCGACGATGAGCGCGGCCCCTCCCGCTTCGAGCAGGCGGGTCGCGAGATCGCCCGCAGCCGCGGTGGCGATCGACGACTGCGGCTCCCCCAGCACCACCCATGCCGCGCCGACGGGATCGCCTCGCTTCGAGGCAGCGCTGATATTGATCGCCGAGGCCAGATAGGCATCACCTCCGAGCGAGGTCCTGGCCTCATAGACGTTGGAGACTCGCGCAGACCTCACTATGGGAATCTGCAGGCCGATAACTGAAGGCCCGTCGGAGCTGCTGTCGTAGACGATGCGGCGCTCGGAATCGAGCAGAATCAACCGGTAGCCGCCGAGCTTGGGCGCGACCAGATTGTTCAAGCGATCGACGAAATCGGCCTGGGTCGTCAGCTTGCACGTCGCCGTGTTGATGTGCGTCGCGCACTCTTCACTGCGGACCGCCGCCGCCGCCGGCATCACCTGGCGATCCAGCTGCTCCTGCGCGCTGTTGAACTCGAGGTCGCGGACGAAGACCCAGGTAAGCAGGCCGGCGAGGAGCAGGCTGATGGCGACGATGCCGGCGGCCGCTGCAAGCAGGCGGAGCCGCAGGGTCAGCTTCCCTCCAGCTCCAGCCGGTAGCCGACGCCCCAGACCGTCTGGATGCTCGGGTCGCTGATCTGGGCGGCGGCCAACTTCTCCCGGACCTGCTGGACGTGAACGTCCACCGTCCGCGTGTAGCCTGGAAAGTCGTAGCCCCACACCAGGTCGAGCAGCTCGCTGCGCTGAAACACGCGACCGGGATGCCGCGCCAGCAAGGCGAGCAGGTCGAACTCCTTGGGTCGCAGCTGCACGCGCTGGGCTCCATGTCGCACCTCGTGGCGCTCGATGTCGACCTCCAGCTTGCCTGCCCGCACCAGCCTGGGCTGGTCGGGCTCGGTCCGCGCGCGCCGGAGGAGCGCCTTGGCGCGTGCGACCAGCTCCTGTGGGTGAAACGGCTTCGTCAGGTAGTCGTCCGCACCGACCTCGAGACCGACAACTTTGTCCGTCACCTCGTCCCGCGCCGTGAGCATGATGATCGGCACCTGGCTCTGCTTGCGGATCTCCTTGCAGATCGTCAGGCCATCCGCACCTGGAAGCATGATGTCGAGGATGACCAGGTCCGGCCTCACCTGTCCGAAGCGGGTCACGGCCTGGGCCCCATCCCCCACTCCCTCAACCTCGTAACCCTCACGCGTGAGGTACAGGCGAGCCAGCTCGAGGATGTGCTTCTCGTCGTCGACCACCATGATCTTCGAGCTCAACGCCGCCGCCACGTCGACAAATTCATCACCGCCACGTCAATACGTCGTCTTACAAAGGTGAGCGAAATGTAAACGCGGCTATTTTGCGGCGCGTAACACCAACTTCAACGGGTTTCCGACAAGTCCGAAGCGATCTCTGATCCGGTTCTCGAGGTACCGCCGGTAAGAGAAGTGCAAGAGGCCGGTGTCGTTCACGAACAGCACGACAGTCGGCGTTTCGGCGCCGGCCTGCGTGGCGTAACTCAACTTCAGGCGGCGACCTTTGTACGTCGGCGGCGGGTGGTCGTGGAACGCCTGGCGCAGGACCCTGTTCAGCTCGTTTGGTGGCATCTTGATGCGGCGCTGGCCAACGACCTCGAGTGCCGCTGGAAGCAGTGAGCCGATGCCTTCCCTGGTCTTGGCAGAGACGGTGACGATCGGCGCGAATGGCGCGAACTTGAACTGGCCGGCGAGGGAGTTACGCCAGTAGGCCGGCTTGCGCATCGCAGGCTCGACCAGATCGACCTTGTTGACCACGATGACGAGCCCTTTTCCCGCGTCGAGCGCGTAGCCGGCGACATGCTGATCCTGGGCGAGCACGCCTGCCGATGCGTCGAGAACCAGCAGGACGGCGTCGGCGCGCTCCATGGCGTGGATGCCCCGCAACAGGCTGTACCGCTCCAGGCGGTCGCGGCTCGACGACTTGCGGCGGATGCCGGCGGTGTCGACGAGTACGACTGGCACGCCGTCGAACATGAGGTCGGTGTCGATCGGGTCGCGCGTGGTGCCTGGCGTCGGGCTGACCAGGGCTCGTTCGTCACCGAGCAGCGCGTTGAGAAGCGAAGACTTCCCGACGTTTGGACGGCCCATGATCGCAAGCCGGTCGGCGCTCGCGTCAACGGCCGCTGCCTCTTCGGCCTCGGGCAGCAGCTCGACCACCCGATCGAGAAGGTCACCGACACCGACCCCGTGCTGCGCGGAGATAAGCGATGGCTCGTCAAAGCCAAGCTCAAGCAGCTCGTGCGCCAGATGGCGCTGAGTTGGCGAGTCCGCCTTGTTCGCAGCAACGACCACCCTGCGGTTGGATTTGCGAAGCAGTTGGGCGATGTCGCGATCGATTGGCGTCAGGCCCTGACGCACGTCGAAGAGCAGCACAATAATGTCGGCCTGATCGATTGCGATCTTCGTCTGCGCCTCGATCGCTGCCCGCGACGCATCTTTGGCCGAGTCGAGGTCGAGCCCCGCGGTGTCGACGACGGTGAATTCGCGTCCTCGCCACTCGGCCACGCCGTACAGCCGGTCCCGCGTCAGCCCGGCCTGGGC
>DATEGL010000020.1:0-2063 GCA_035280145.1 Candidatus Dormiibacterota bacterium
GCGCTGGATGCCCTGCGGCGCCGCGACGGAGCCGCCGCGGAAAAGGTGCGCACGCAGGACCAGTACCTCAACGAGCTGTTCCGCCAGATGCGCGAGCAGGTCTTCATGGTCATCTCGACGCAGCAGCCCGTGGCGCGAGACCTGCGCTACCTCATGGGTATGCAGTACATCGCAACTGAGCTCGAGCGCATGGGCGACTACGCGGTGCGCATCGCTCGCATGACCGGCACGCTGGTTGCGCTGCCGGACCGGCCACTGCGCGCCGAGTTCGGACTGATGGGCGAGCTCGCGATCGGCCAGGTTCACGACATCCTCGAAGCGCTTATTGACCAGAACGAGCCAAGGGCGCGCGAGGTGGCCGGCCGCGACAACGAGATCGACCGCCTCTACCACCGCGTCTTCGAGGACCTCGTGAAGGAAATGGGCAACGGCCACGTCGACACCGACGATGCGCTTCGTGACGTCACGCTGCTCCTGGTCGCGCACAACCTCGAGCGGATCTCGGACCGCGTAACCAACGTCGCCGAGGACATCGTCTTTCTCGAATCGGGACAGGTGGTGGAGCTCGGGTGACGCGCGCGAGCACCAACGGCAGCGCCGGCCGCGTGCTCGTGGTGGAGGACGACGAGGGAATTCGCGAGATGCTCAAGTACAACCTCGTGACGGCAGGCTTCTCGGTCCACGAAGCGAGTGACGGAGCATCCGGACTGAGGACCGCGCGCACTGCACGCCCTGACCTGATCCTGCTCGACCTGATGCTGCCCGGGATGAGCGGCTTTGACTTCTGCCGCGCCCTTCGCAAGTCGAGCCGGGTGCCGATCATCATGATCACGGCCAAGGACGCCGAGGTCGACAAGATCGTGGGCCTCGAGCTCGGGGCCGACGACTACATCACCAAACCGTTCTCCGTGCGCGAGGTGCTGGCGCGGGTCAATGCCGTGCTTCGCCGCGCGTCGCCCGATGCGAATGAGCCCAAATCGGTACCAGAGCGGGACGCCATCGGCGACTTCACCATCGACCGCGCCGCCCGCCGCGTAGTGATGAAAGACCGAGACGTGAAGCTCACCGCCCGTGAGTTCGACCTCCTCTCGTACCTGCTGGCGCACCCCGGCCGCGTGCACACGCGTGACGTGCTGCTGGAAAACGTCTGGGGACACGAATTCTCGGGCGACCGCAAGACTGTCGACGTCCACGTGCGCTGGCTGCGCGAGAAGTTCGCGGGCGTGGCGCCCTTCGAGATCGTCACGGTGCGGGGAATCGGCTACAGGCTCGACCGCAAGACGGTCGACGAAGGTGCTGCGTAGTCGGTGGCGGTCGGGGTAGACGCGAGGACGGTCGTCATCGGGACGGCGCCGAAAGTGCGCGACGGCTTTCGCCGGATCGTCACGGTTGTCAGCAGCGCGGTGCCGGCCGTGCTGCTGCTTGTCGTTCTGACCCTGCTGCAACAAGCACGCCCTGCGATCGAGCGGTTCGGCCTGGGCTTCCTGAACGGGACGGAGTGGAACCCGGTCACGGAGCACTTCGGCGCCCTGCCGGCGATCTTCGGCACTCTCGCGACGTCGCTGATGGCCCTCGCGATCGCACTTCCGGTTGGCGTGGCGGTCGCGGTCATCCTCGCCGAACAGGGCCAGCAGACGATCCGCGGCATCCTCGGCACCGGCATCGAACTGCTGGCCGCAATCCCAAGCGTCGTCTACGGGATCTGGGCGCTCTACGTTCTGGCGCCGTGGTCCTACGAGCACATCGAAGCGCCCGTCTCTGAGCACGCCACGCTGATTGGCTGGCTCCAGGACCCCGCGGTCCGCGGCCTGTTCAACGCAGGGCTGGTGCTGGCGGTGATGATCCTGCCGACCCTGACGGCCATCTCCCGCGACGTGATCAAGGCGGTGCCGCGCGGTCTCAAGGAGAACGCCGTGGCCCTTGGGGCGACGTGGTGGGAGACGACGTGGCGGGTGATCCTGCCCTCCGCCCGCGCCGGCATCTTCGGCGCCACGATCCTGGCGCTGGGCCGAGCCCTGGGCGAGACGATCGCCGTAACGATGGTGATCGGCAACCAGTACGCC
>DATEGL010000021.1:0-4822 GCA_035280145.1 Candidatus Dormiibacterota bacterium
GCCCCTGTCGGGCCTTACGCTCGGCCAGTACGCGCTGCTGGCGGGGGTGACGCAGGCGCCGTCCATATACGACCCGACGGTGAACCCGGAGGCGGCTCGGGACCGGCGCGCTGCCGTGCTGGCGGCGATGGTGGCCGACCATTACGTCACGGCGGCCCAAGCCGCGACCGCTAACGCGGAGCCGGTCCTGGACCTAGGCCCGGGCCGCCCGGGCTGCTAACTAGCGCGGGTGAGGACTGCCGCTCGCCCTCGTCTTAGGAGAACAAGTGCAGGCACTCGTGGTCGGTTAGCGCTATTTCAGTCGAGCCATGCCATGGTCGAGGTCGCGTCGAAGCCGCTGAACTGCGTGATCTGAATGGGCCGTACGGGCGGCGGCGCCGGCGTCGGCGACGGGCTGGGCAGCGGCCCATTGTGCGGGCCACCAGGTGTCGGCCTGGGCGTCGGGGTCGGGGGCGGAGCCGTGTAAGCCGCCTTGGGCAGAAACCACAGCTGGAACTGCCCGCTCGCCACACCGGGCGCCAGGTACGCGATCCCCGACCCGTCAGGCGCCCACGTCGGCTGAGCCACGAGATGATCCGTGACCAGAGTCCTGAGCGCGCCGAGGGTCGACCCGTTCCAGGACGCGAGCGTCAGGTAAGAGACCTGCTTCTCGTACGTGCAGATCATCGCGACCTGGGTGCCGTCCGGCGACAGGGCCGGCGACCGGCAGTCCGACGTGGGGTCGGTCAGCATTCGCCCGCGAGAGTTGGCGCGATTCGTGAACCACAGCATGCCCACGAGCTTGCTTTCGAGGTGGTAGTCGATGTTGCTCGCATAGTCGTACTTCGTGTAGATCACGCCACCCTGGGGCAACGGTATCGGCTGCACATCGCCGCCGGTGTAGTACCCGCCGTCGGTCCACGCTTTTGCCTGACGGATGGAACCGTTCATGGGCATCGACCACACCGCAAGACTCACGTCATAGCAACCACTGCACTTCAAGCCGTCATACGTCATCCACAGTGTCTGACCGTCGGGACTGAGCCGCGGATAGAACGACCAGTGGTTGTCGCCGATGTCGGGGTAGCGAGAGGGAGCGGCCTCGTTCACAGTCAGCTGACGGAGGAGGACGCCATTCGGGTCCATCTCGTAGACGTCTGAGAAGAGGGCGGTCTTCTTCACGATCAGGAGCTCGCTCCCGTCCGGATACGCCGAGGGCTGCGTCCATCCGCCGTCGGACCGCACCAGGCGAAAGCGACCTCCGCTCAAGGTGTACACCGCCCCCGACTGCACCAGGTACAGAGTGCCAGGCAGCCTGAAAGCGCGAGGAGCCGGCGTCGTGTCCGTAGGCTTCTTCGGCGGCTCAGCGACCCGGGATTGGCGGCTGCCCAGATAGATGTATGTCGTGGTGGCGCCCAGCACCATCAGCACCGCCAGCACTGCCGCCAGCACGAACCGGGACAGCGGAATCATGGGAAGTACTGGTGAACGAGGGGCAGGATGAGCCCCCAGTTGGGCGTGATGTAGGTCTCGGGGCAGCCGCATCCGTGCGTATACGGATTGGCGAGGATGATCTGCCGGATCTGATCCGGGTTGTCGAAGCTCGCCGCCAGCGGCAGCAGCTGCGCGACCTTCGGCAGACCGATGCTCGTCTTCAGCTCGCCGCCGATCGCTGTCGAGATCCCCGGGAGGTCCGCCGGCGACAGGCTTTTCGACTTCTGCCGGATCGCGATCAGCACCTGCTGCTGCCGCTGCGACCGTCCCAGGTCACTCTGCAGGTCGCCGTGGCGCGAGCGTACGTACTGCATCGCGTGCAGCCCGTCCAGGTGCTGCGGACCGGCCAGCACCGCGACGCGCTCGTAGTCGTAGGGCCAGCTGCTCAGGACGTCGGCGGGGTAGTAGTCGTCCATCACCGGGTTGCTCGTGACGACGTCGATGCCACCGATCGCGTCGATCAGTTTCACCAGGCCCAAGAGCCCGATCCAGATGTAGTCGTCGACGTGCACGCCGAAGTCCTGGGCGACCGTCGCGATGGCCGCGCCTGCTCCGCCGTACGAGTAGGCGCCGTCGACCTTTCCGTACCCGCCGGTCGACAGGTGCACGTACAGGTCGCGTGGGATGGAGAGCATCGTGACCTCCTTGGTAGAGGGCACGACCCGGACCAGGATCATCGATTGCGTGAGCACGTGGTCCGAGCTGAACTTGGAGTCGTCGTCGGAACCGAGCAGCAAGACCGTGAAAGCGCCTTGCGGCGGCGCGCTCGCAGTTGCCGTTGCGGTGGGCGACGGCGTCAGCAGCAAGCTGGGCGACGGCGTGACCTGGATCTGTTGACCCGTGAACTGGAACGCGGCCTGCACGGCCGGCATGAAGTACGCAAAGCTGCCCGCCACCGCCGACATCAGGATGGCAAGGACGACGATGACGCTTGTGCGCAGTGGGCGAAGCCGCCGGCGAGATGCTCTGACGCGGTGCCCCGGTCTGAAGCCGAGAGGCACGGGGGTGCATTTTACCGTTTGATTCTGGGTTGGTTTGTAATTGCACCGCTAAGAAACGCTGTGCGTCAACGACCCATCGCGAGCTGCACAGCCTTCACGGTGAGAAGCACGATCGAGAGCACCAGGTAGCCGCCCAGCGCGTGCAGAGCGGCGCGGCGTGCGAGCGAGGCGGCCGGTCGTTCCAGCAGCGCCAGGGCGGGCATTCGCCAGCTCTCACGCTCTTCTCGCGAGACCCTCGGCTCTCGCGGCGCGCTCCGAGACCGCCACCAGCTCCACGCGCCGCCTGCAGCGACCACGACCACCGCAACGACGCTGAGAACCAGCAAGAGACTGGTGACGTCGACGCTGGGGATCGCGGTCGAGACGACGAGGATCAGCGACAGGACGATCATCGCGCTAACGATCACGGCCGCGATCGCGTTGAGCCAGGGCCGGTTCACCCATGGCCCGAGCACGGCGCGATCGTTGCAGAGGAGGACGGCGAAGACCGTCGCGCTCGGCAGCATGATGCCGGCCAGCGCCTGTACCGCTGTCGTGATCAGGCCCAGGGGCGCCCGCGGAATGAGCACGATGGCCGCCGCAACCACCACCATGCCGCTGTACGAGGCGTAGAACTGCTTTGCCTCGCGCACGCCGCGGTGCAGCGAGTGCCGGAGGCCGAACATGTCCCCGAACGCGTAAGACGTCGCGAGCGTGACCGCGGACGCGCCGACGATCGAGGCGTCGAATAGAAGCAAGGCAAAGATTCCCCCGACCACCGGCGTGATGTGGAGCTTCAGCCCGCGCGCAACATGGAGGCCGTCCATGTAGTGCCCGAACTCCGAGCTTCCGGTGAATGCCGACGCGGTGGCCATCATGATTGCGGCGGCGCCGATCACCACGACGAACGCTCCGATCACCGTGTCCGCCTTCTCGTACTCGAGCCACCGCGGCGTGATGCGCTTGTCGATCACGTTGGACTGCTGAAAGAAGAGCTGCCACGGCGCGACCGTGGTGCCAACGATGGCGACGATCAGCAGGGCCGAGTTTGACGTGAGACCCCCCTCGACTCCCGGCACCACAAATCCGCTGAGCGCAGCACTAGGGTCCGGATGGCTCGCCACGACCAGCGGCAGCACGAGCAGGCTGGCGAAGAGGAACACGAACATCGCGCGCTCCCAGCGCCGGAAGTTGCCGCTGATCGTGATGCCGATCAGGATGAGCGCCGCAAGGGGAACGGAGATCACCGGACGCAGGCCGAAGTATTCACCGGCCAGGCTGATGCCCATGAACTCGGTGCTGATCGTCAGGAAGTTCAGGAGAAAAATTCCCGAGACCGAGTACCAGCCCCAGAAGCGTCCGAACCGCTCACTGATCAGCCTCGCGTAGCCGACACCGGTCACGGCGCCAAGGCGCAGGACCATCTCCTGATTAACGATCAGGACCGGGATCAGAAGGATGAGCGTCCACAGCAGGGAGTAACCGAAGTCCTGTCCCGCCTGCGCGTATGTCGAGACACCCCCCGCGTCGTTGTCGCCGACCATCACGATGAGGCCGGGTCCGACTATCGCGGCGAGCGTGAGAAGGCGACGGCGCCACGTGCGGCGTGGCGCGACGTCGCGGACGCGGATGGTGCCGAACGCGCCGTGAATGTCGCCTTCGTGCAGCTCGTCGAGCACGACCGACGTTGGCTTCAAGCGCGAGTCCTTTCGGTTTGGCTCGCGCTCAGACATGTCGGTCTATACGCCGGTGCTGGCTTCGACCCGGCTGCGCCAATCCTCGGGGACGAGCGACTCGATCACGTCGTCTGACGAGATCGCGCCGATCAGGTTCCCCGCCGCATCGACGACCGCAAGCGCAGTCAGGTTGTAGTCCGCCATCATCAGCGCAACGTCAGCGAAGTCCGCATTACCGGGGACCGCCTGCTTGCTGAGCTCGAGCCCATCGAGCTTCCGGTTCCTGTCCACGCGCAGCAGCTCTACGACGCCGATGCTTCCGACATACGAGCCATCGGGCTCGGCGACAAAGACTGTGCCGAGCAGCTGGTGGGGTGTCTTGTCGTCTGTGCGCACCGCCTCGAGCGCCATGTCGACTGTCGCGCTGCTGATGACCGAGACGTAGTCGGGGCTCATCATTCCGCCGGCAGTAGTCGGGTGGTACTGCAGCAGCTTGCGGAGCTTGTGCTGCTGGCTCACCGACATCAGGTCGAACACCGGCTTGCGACGCTCCTGGTCCATCTCGCCCAGAAGGTCAGCCGCGTCGTCGGGCGCCATGCGTTCGAGGATGCGAGCCGCGTCCTCGTTGGACTTCGACCTCAGGAACTCCACCTGGTGCTCGGCGTCCAGCTCCTCGAAAACATCCGCGGTGAA
>DATEGL010000022.1:0-4013 GCA_035280145.1 Candidatus Dormiibacterota bacterium
TCGGTCGTCGTCTCGGTGTCGTGTCCGCATCGGGCCGAGGCGATCGCGGCATGCAAGTGGGGCATCGACCGGCTCAAGGACTCGGTGCCGATCTGGAAGAAGGAGTACGCCGCGGACGGCACGTACTGGATCGAGGGAGACGAGGCGAAGCCCGCCTCTTAGCCGAAACACGTATTTCCCCGGGTGTGCGGCGAGCGAATCGGGCGGAGTCTGGCGGCATCAATCCAATCTCCAGGAGGTCGAATCTGATGCAAGCCAGACTCCGATTTCATGTCAGCCGGTTCGCGCCGATTCTCGTTGTGGCCATCGCCGCGCTCGCGCCGGCGCCGGCGGCCGCCGACCAGCCCCTACGGGAAGGGCTGCCGGGAGGCCCGGAGACGCTCGATGCCTCGATCTGTGGTTTCCCAGTCGATGTGACCCTTCCCACTAACAGAGAGTTCGTGACGACGTTTACGAACGGCAAGCAGATCGTTACGGGTTCGCTCTTCGCCACCCTGACCAATGACCAAACCGGCCGCTCGACGACCGTAAACATCTCTGGTCCCGCCATCTTTGTGCGGCACAGCGACGGGACTCTGACCGCCACATTCTCTGGCCGCTCCTTGATCTTCCTGGCGCCCAACGAGGTCGCGCCCGGAAGTCCAGCCTTGCTCGATCTGACAAGCGGACGGGTGGTGTTTCAGGTGGACCAGGCCGGCAACATAACCAGCTACGACATCAGGAGCGCACGCGTGCAGGATCTGTGCGCGGTCCTGGCGGGCTAGCCGAACAAAGCCCTCTACTCTTCAGGCGCGCTGGCGCTCGCCGAGCAGGCTCAGTGCCAGCGCTCCCGCCTCGTCTTCCGACAAGTGAAATCCTTCGGACCAACAAGCGTCGAAGAGCGCATTTCCGACCTCTCCTCTGAGCTGGTCCATTTCCGAAGAGAGATACCGAATCCAACTGTCGCTGGCCCGGGATCCAAGCCGTTCCCTCACGCCGGCGGCCGCGCCCATGAGGCGGCACGCGATGTCGGCCGCACCTTCGGCGTGCGCGATCCGGGCGAACCCCTCCAGGTAGGTGGTAAGCGACCAGCGGCTCGACAGGCCCAGAACGGCGACGATCCCTTCGGCGAACAGCGCGGCGGCGTCGCCGAGCCTTTCCATCTCAACTTCGGCCCACGCCGCGGAGTCGAGGATCTGCACGAGCGCAAAGTCGTCGCCTGTCCGCCTGGAAAACATCAGGGCCTCGAGCACATAGGGCAGCCCGCTCTCAGCGTCGTGGAGCTCGATTTGCGTCATACCGAGGTCGTTCAGGACCGAGGCCGTCATCCAGTCGTCTCCGGAGCGGCGGGCGTGCTCCTCGGCGCGCTTCCAGAGGTCGCGGGCGAACACTCCGTCGTGATCTGTCTGGAGAAGCGCCATGCGGCTCAGCGCCCTTGCGGCCATGGCTTCGTTTCCGTACCGAGTCGCGTCTTCGAGCAGATCGCGGGCGGCTTGAAAGCTGAGATCCCAGTCATCGCGATGCATGGCAACGAGCAGCCTCAGCTCGAGAAGCGCCGTCCGGTTTGCCCCCGAGGTGGCCGGGTGCGCGAGAGCACGCTCGGTCCAGCCACCCTCGTCTCGAATTCGCCCGGTGGACCAGAAGGGCTTGAGCGAAGCGACGAGCGACGGGAAACGTTCATCGGTCTTGGTTTCGAGGAACCTGAGCGCAGTCGTGAAGTTGCTCACGTCGTCATCGAGCCGGCGGAGCGAGGCTTCCGCCTCCGGCCCGCGAAGCATCCGGCACTCAGCCCGCGCGCGCGCGGCGTAATGCTCCGCGTGGCGGGTGCGGGTCGCCTCCAGGTCGCCACTATCCTCGAGGCATTCGCGCGCGAATTGCCTGAGAGTTTCGAGCATCTCGTACCGCCGCAGACCCGACTCGTGATCGCGGGTGCCGAGGAGCGATTTTCGGACCATCTGCCCGATGGCGCCGACCGCAGCCAAATCCTCCATCTCGAGCACTGCGGACGCGGCCTCCAGGTCGAAGCCCCCGGAGAAGACGCCAAGCCGGCGAAATGTGTCTTGCGCCTGGGCATCGAGCTGTTGGTAGCTCCAGTCGACCGCGGCTCGAAGCGTTTGGTGTCTAGGGATTGTTGCCCGGACGGTGGTTTTCAGGAGTCGAAAACGATCGTTGATCCGGGCTTCGATCTCAGCGATGGACAGGACTTCGCTCTGAGCAGCCGCCAATTCGATCGCCAGCGGCATGCCGTCAAGGCGCCAGCAGATTCCATTTGCGTGCACCAGCTCCTCGGCCGTCAGGTGGTTTTCGCCGAGGTCGTTGCAACGCTGGATGAAAAGTTCGAGCGCCTCGCTGAGATGGCTGCCTTCCGCAGTCACAGGTAGGGGCGCAAGGCGTTCGAGCCTCTCGCCACGAACACCGAGCTCCTCGCGACTCGTTGCGAGTATGCGCAGGCTCGGGGAGCTGGATATCAAGCCGTCCGCGAGGTCGGCGCATGCCTCGACGAGGTGCTCACAGTTGTCTAGCACCAAGAGCGTCTTTCGTGGGGCCATGAAACGGACCAGTTGCGCTCGCGCGGACTCACGGGTGGCGCGAACCAGGTTCAGGGCGTCGGCAACGGCCGGCGCCACCGCCTCGGCCGTCAGGGTCGCGCTCAGGTCGACCCACCACACGCCGTCGGCAAAATCCCCGGCAACGCGCAGCGAGACCTCTTGCGCCAGGCGGGTCTTGCCGACACCTCCGGGTCCGATGACGGTGACGAGTGGGGCAGCCACGATGAGCTCGGAGACTCGGACTATCTCGTCCACGCGGCCGACGAGGCTGGTTCGCGGCCGTGGCACGGCGCCGTGACGACGGGAGTCTGGGTTGGTAGCGACCGTACGGGTCGCGAACCAGGTCGCAATCTGGCTCCGCTTGCCGAATCCGAGCTTGTTGAAGATCTGCTCGACGTGGCCCTCGGCCGTGCGCTCGGAGATGAAGAGGCGCTCTCCGATCTCGCGATTGGAGAGGCCCTCGGCCACCAGGGCGGCCACCTCTTGCTCCCGGCGGGAAAGCTCGATCGAGGCCGGCATGCCGGGACTCTAGCCCGAGACGGTCGACCCGTCAAAAACCCGTACCAAGAACACGTACTTCCCCGGGTGTGGATCAGCGCCTTTCTGAGGACGCTTGGGCGCATCGGATTCCAAGCTTTCTCGGAGGTAATGAAGATGCAGGCAAGACTCGTTCTCAAGCAGCCGTCAGGGGGCCTGGCCGTCACAGCTTTGTTCGCAGCTGCCGCGGCCACCCTTCTGCTCGGACTCCAGCTCGGCCTAACGTTCAAGGCGCCGAGCGTGGTCCCTGCCCCGAGCAAGGTGATCGTCCTTCCGCAGTCTCAGAACGTCTCCGACCTGTGCTACATGTCACGGCACAACGTCTGCTGAACGATTCGCGTGGAGGCCGGCCGCAATGTGCGGTCGGCTTCCTTGTCTTAGTCCTTAACTCGGGCTACCGAAAGTCCGTCCCGGATCGGGATCACCACGCTCTCCAGCCTCGGGTGCTTGGCGACGAGCTCGTTGTAATGAGCCACGTTCCTGGCCTGCTGATTCGCTGGATGAATCACCTCGCCCTGGCGCAGCGCGTTGTCCGCCATCAACAGGGCGCCCGCGTCGAGTCGCTCCAGGCACAGCTCCAGCACCCGGCCCGTGATCTCCTCTGATCGGAACGAGTTGAGCAGGTCGATGAAGCACGCCTCGAACCGACCATCTAGGTTTTCGAGTCCGTCCTTCGCGTTCTCTTCCAGGACCAGGGCTTGTTCGCCGAAGCCGGCCTCCGCAAAATTCGCCCGCGCCCGGACCGCGCGTTCGTGGTCCATCTCGTACGTGGTCAGCGAACCGCCATCAGTTCCCCGAAGCAGCCAGATCCCGCTGTAGCCGGTCGCCGTGCCGAGCTCGAGGATCCGCTTCGCGCCCGCGGCCTTAACGAGCAGGTAGAGCAGCATCCCCTCGTGCGGATCGACGATCGGGATGCCTTCGCGATGAGCCTCCTCTTCGAGCCGGGCC
>DATEGL010000023.1:0-4272 GCA_035280145.1 Candidatus Dormiibacterota bacterium
ATTGCAGACGGAAAGTTGGAGTGGAGGGTCGGAATGCACGCCGGCCACGAAACGTTGAGGAGGAGACATGGCTCAAGCGCGCACTAATCCCTGGTTGGTTCTTCTGGTCCTGACGACCGGATTTTTCATGATCATGCTCGACACGACGATCGTCAACGTGGCGATCCCGGCGATGAGCACAGGTCTCAACACAACATTGGACCAGATCCTGTGGGTGCTCAACGCGTACGTCCTCGTCTATGCGGTGCTGCTGATCACCGCCGGACGGTTGGGCGACCTGTACGGACAGCGCAACCTGTTCGCAATCGGCCTGTTCATCTTCACCGTCGCCTCGGCACTGTGCGGTTTGTCGCAGAACTCGGGTGAGCTGATCGCCGCCCGCATCCTGCAGGGAGTCGGCGGCGCGCTGCTGACGCCGCAGACGCTCTCGATTCTCACCATGATCTTTCCTCCCGAGCGCCGCGGCGCAGCCTTCGGCGTGTGGGGTGGCGTCGCCGGCCTGGCGACCCTCGCCGGTCCCACTCTGGGCGGCGCGATCATCACGTACATCGACTGGCGGTGGATCTTCTACGTCAACGTGCCGATCGGCATTCTCGCGCTGGTCGCGACGTTCCTGATCATTCCCGACCTGCGGCCCGGCCGGCACCACGGCTGGGATGTCGTCGGCACGATCATCGCTACCGCGGGCCTGTTCGGCATCGTCTTCGGCCTGATCGAGGGTCAGAAGTACAACTGGGGCAAGATCGAGTCGTACGCGATAACCATCCCTGAGGTCATCGGGGCGGGCGTCGTGTTGATTGTCCTGTTCATCATCTGGGAGCGGTTCCAGAAAGAGCCCCTCGTCCCCCTGTCGTTGTTTGCCGACCGCAACTTCGCGGTCGCCAACTGGCTTGCCGCGGCCATCAGCTTCGGCATGCTGAGCGTCTTTCTCCCACTGACGATCTACCTGCAGTCGGTGCGCGGATTCTCAGCCCTGGTCGCGGGTCTGACCCTGGCCCCGATGTCGCTGACATCGATGTTCACCGCGCCGATCGCCGGCCGAGCGGCAGACCGCATCGGCGGCAAGTACATCCTTCTGACCGGTATCTCGCTGTTCACGGTCGGCATCGCGATCATCTCTTACGTTGCCGGACCGGATTCGACGTGGCTCACCTTCCTGGGCCCGGCGATCATCGCCGGCGCGGGCATCGGCATGACGTTCGCCCCCATGACCACGGTCGCGATGCGCAACATCCAGCCGCAGGTCGCGGGCGCCGCCTCGGCCGTCCTCAACACGATCCGGCAGCTCGGTGCCGTGATCGGAAGCGCGGTCATCGGTGCGCTCCTTCAGAGCCAGCTGGCGACGGCGCTCCACAACCAGGCCGTCGCACACGCCGGCGCCCTGCCGGCCGCATTCCGCGACCAATTCGTCAACGCGTTCAGCAACGTCTCGTCCAAGGGCTTCGAGATCGGCGCCGGACAGTCAGGCACCGCTCTGCCCGCCGGCATCCCGCCTGCCGTGGCGAGCCAGATCTCAGCGATCGCGCACGATGTCTTCGTGAGCGGCTACATCGACGCCATGCACGCGACGTTTGTGGTGCCGGTGCTGTTCCTCGCGTTCACCGCGATCACGACGCTGCTGATCAAGCGGCGCGCGCGCACGGCGACGGTCGAGCAGCCTCGCGAAGAGGTGCGCGCGGCAGCCGGCTAGCGCTAGAGGCGACCTCCAGACACGAGCTTCAGGGCAGCCAACAACACGGCGGCGCCGAGGAAGGCGACGATGAGGCTGCCCACGAAGCCGAAGGTGGCGTTGGCGCCGAACAGGGTGCTCAGCAGGAAGCCCCCGATGAGGGCGCCCGCCACCCCGACGACGATGTCGGCCAGACAGCCGAAGCCGCGGCCGGCCACGACCCGTGAAGCGACTGCGCCCGCGATCAGACCGACCAGGATCCAGGCCAGCCAGTTGCCTGGCTCCAGGTTGACCTGACCTACGAGTTGAATCCCGGTCATCTCTTCCTCAACCAGTCTGCGATCAAGGCATAAACCTCATCGCTCCCCACGTCGTTGAAAGGTTCATGGTATCGGCCCTCGAGGAGGTGCAGCTCGCTCATCTCCGGCGCTCGTCGGTGGAGCTCCTCGCTTCCTGCAGGGTCGATCAGCCGGTCCGCCGTCCCGGCTGTGATGAGAAACGGGATCTTGATCCCGCCCGCCTGCTCGAGGTCGCGATGAGCCGCCCGCTCCCACTCGGACAGCGTGCGAACCGCAATCCTGCCGTGGACGAGAGGGTCGGTGCGATAGGCCTCGACATCCTCCGGGATGCGCGAGATCGTGCGGGCGTCGACCTGGTTGCTGATCGCAAGCCTCGGCGCAACACCAGACGCCAGCCTGACCGTCCGCGCCAGCCACGCAGGTATGTCCACCTTCAGCTTCAGCGCTGGGCTGGACAGGATGAACCGCCTCGCTCTCCGCAGCCTGCCCGCGAGGACGGTGCTGAGCATCACGACTCCGCCGAAAGAATGGCCCAGGGGCACCACCTCGCCGGCAGCCTCGGATTCGACGCGCTCGATGAACGCCGACGCATCGTCCACCCACTGCGACCACGAATCGATGTAGCCGCGCTGGCCATCGCTCTTGCCGTGGCCACGCAGGTCGACGGCGTACGTCGCCATCTGAAATTTCGACATGCCGCCGGCGAAGCGTGCATAGCGCCCGCCGTGTTCGCCCATCCCGTGCACGACTGCGAACGTGAGTGCAGCTCCGGTCACATGCCACGCGTGATAGGCGAGCTTTGTGCCGTCGGCCGAGCGGATGAACCCTTCGGTGGCGGTGGCGCCGTCAGGCGCCAAGGTGGCCGAATCCCCGCAGGATCTTGAGCGCCTCCTGCTCCGCTTCGAGCAGGGTTGGCGCGTACGCCCGCATCCCACACAGCGCGTAGGCCCATTCGGGACTGGGGGGGCTCTGCGAGTGGAGGCGGAACGTTGGCGGATAGAAGAAGATGCGCTCCCCCTGCACCTTCTTGATCACCGGGCGCTTCGCCAGCACGTCCTCGAGCGACTGACCGCGCGGCAATTGCCCGGTCTTGAAGTCGAGATGACGCAGCTTGGCCAGCGGATGGTCTTCGTCCCGGACTGACGTACGAATGCCCAGCTCGGCGCTGAGGTCGCGCATGAAGATCGTGATGATCAGGGCGTCGGTCTCGTCCCCGGCCATCTTGACGAAGCCCGCCGCGCTGAGCTCAGGACCCTCGTCGTTCTTCAGGTGGCGGAAGTACTCCATCTCGAAAAGGCCGTGCGACTGCGAGCTCGCGACCCACGGCTGCCCGCACCGCCACGCCCGAGCCTCGGCCAGCAGCTCGAAGCTCTGGTGGACGCGTTCGAGACGATGCTCCGGGAGGCCATAAAGGCGGTAATGGAGGACTCGCGCCATCGGCAGACAAGCCTACGCGTCAAAGTGCGGCGGCGGCCGGGCTCCGCGCGATGCGCATCACCTCCTCCTGCCAGGGCGGTGCCTTGACCTGAAGTCGCAGCCGCTCGGCGCCCGCGGCGAGGAGAAAATCTCCACGCTGCGCGGACTCGAGAAAGTTGCGCTGGTCGGGACTCAGGCGAAATGCCTCCTGCAGCTTGGCGGCTTCGCCGGGCCGCTGGGCGCCGAGAAACACCAGCGCCGGGTTGGTGGCCACCACCGCCCCCTGTTCGGAGCTCAGGAGGTCGCCCGGATTTTGCGTGGCGAAAAGCAACGAGCCGTCGTACTTGCGGATCCGGCGCGCCAGGCTGACCACGAACCGTCGGATCGTCGCGTCTTCGAACAGGAGACCGAGCTCGTCGATCACCAGCATGCGGCGCCGATCCTTGCGCTTGATCCGAGTCCACAACGCTTCGGCCAGCAGGAAATGGACGGGCGCGACCATCTCGTCGCGCAGCTCGCGCATGCCAAAGACGACCAGCGGCGCCTCGAGGTCTACGTTGGTGGGCGCGCTGAACATGCGACCCAGGCTGCCGCTGACCCAGCGGTGGAGGATGACGGCGATCCTTGCGTCGCGCGGCAGACGGTCGGCGACGTCGCGAAGGACTGGTTGGTCCACGTCGTCGTAGGCCTGGCGCGCCGCGCCTTCGACAAGCGCGCGTTCAGCCTCATCGAGACCACCGCACAGAGACGCGCACAGGTCGACGGCGTCGGCGGCGGCGGGTCCGATCCATGACTCGTCGCGGCGGTCGGCCGGCCGGAGCTCGAGCACGTTGAGGGCGTGGCCCGAACCGAGCGCGAGCTGGACGTCGACGCCGCCGAGCTCGCCGG
>DATEGL010000024.1:0-4820 GCA_035280145.1 Candidatus Dormiibacterota bacterium
TTCATACCGGCGCTCTTTTCTTGATCTCGTCCATGGCTTGATCCACCCGCCTGGGGTCGGCGCCCACGACGCGGATGACGAGCTCCTTGGTCTCGAAGTTGGGATACGAACCCACCGACACGTCGGGGTACTTCTCCTCCAGCTCGCGCATCAAGGGATAGAAACGCGCTTCCACCGCGAACGTGAAGCGCAGCTCGCGCACGGTGGCCGCCGACCCCGCGGCCAGGAACTGCGGCTCGAGCTCCTCGGTGAAGATGCCTTTCATCTCGAGCGGCACGCCGGGCAGCACGAAAATCCGCTTGCCGTTCGCCTCGTACAGCGTTCCCGGGGCCATGCCGCGGCGGTTTCTGAAGACGTGGACAGGTCCTGACGGGATGCGTGCCATGCGGAGATTGCCCTCAGTCACCTGCGGTGACTCGAGCAGGCCCATCGAATGCATCCGCTGGACGCGGCGCTCGATCCGGGCGCGCGTCTCTTCCCAGATCACCAGCTCGCGGCCCAGGGCCTGCGCGAGCGCCGCAAACGTGCGGTCGTCGGGGGTCGGGCCCAACCCGCCGGTCAGGAATATGTCGGTCACGCCTGGATCGTTGAGCTCACGGTGCATCTGCTCTGCGATCTCTTCAGGCTTGTCCCGGATCTGGGTGACTCGCTTGACGGGGTAACCAAGTAGCCTGAGCCGCTCCGCCATCCAGTGCGAGTTGGTGTCGAGTGTGAAACCACCGACCAGCTCGTCGCCGATGGCCACGATGCAGGAGGTCGGCATGCGACGAGGATAAAGGTAGGGTCAACCAACAGATGGAGCGACTGCACGCTGTCGTTCACGGGGATGTCCAGGGCGTCGGGTTCCGATACTTCGTCCACCGCAAGGCCCGTGAGCTCGGGCTTCACGGCTGGGTCCGGAACAACGACGACGGCACCGTGGAGCTGGTCGCTGAAGGAACCCGTCCCGACCTCGAGCAGCTAAAGCGGGCGGTGGAGGAGGGACCGCGCATGGCCCGCGTCGACCGGTTGGACGTCCAGTGGTCGGCGGCGTCCGGCAACCTTGGCCGCTTTGACCTCGCGTGGTGAAGTAACCTATCGCTCCGCGGCTGCACTTGGCCGCAATCTCGAGGGAGGGCTGGTGGATCCCAACACAGCGTGGTTTGGCGTGGCCGGCGGGCTGGCCGCAGTCGCTTTCGCGGTCGTCCTCATATATGTGGTCCTCAGCCAGCCCACCGGCACCGACCAGATGCGACAGATCGCTGCCGCGATCCAGGAGGGCGCCGCCGCCTACCTGAACCGCCAGTACACGGTGATCGCGATCATCGGCGTGATCGTCGCGATCGTCATCGGGTTCTTCCTCAACTGGACCACCGCGGGCCTCTACATCGTCGGCGCGGTGCTGTCAGCCGGCGCGGGCTATGTCGGCATGAACATCGCGGTGCGGGCCAACCTGCGGACGGCTGAAGCCGCGCGCGGTGGCTTGAACAAGGCGCTGCAGGTGGCGTTCCGGGGCGGCGCGGTGACGGGCTTCATGGTGGTTGGGCTCGGCCTGCTGGGGGTTTCCGCTGCGTTCCTCGTTTTCAGAAAACCTGAGGTCCTCGTCGGCCTGGCATTTGGCGCGAGCCTCGTCTCTGTGTTCGCCCGACTTGGTGGCGGCATCTACACCAAGGCCGCCGACGTCGGTGCCGACCTGGTGGGCAAAGTCGAAGCCGGGATCCCGGAAGACGACCCACGCAACCCGGCGGTCATCGCCGACAACGTCGGCGACAACGTAGGAGACGACGCCGGCATGGCCGCCGACCTGTTCGAGACCTACGCGGTGACGATGATCGCCGCCATGCTCCTGGCCTCGCTTCTATTCAAGGACCAGATCGGTTGGGTGGTCTATCCGCTACTGCTGGGCGCGGTGAGCATCGTCGGATCGATCGCCGGCACGTTCTTTGTGCGCATCTTCAACCCGCGATGGATCATGGGCGCGCTGTACGCGGGGCTGCTCGTCGCGGTGGTGATCGCGGTCATCGGTTTCTACTTCGTGACCGCCTACATGAAGAGCAGTGGATTCCTTCCCGGCTTCGACCACGATCCGATGAATCTATTTTTCGCCGGCCTCGTCGGCGTCGTGATCACGGTTCTGATCGTCGCCATCACCGAGTTTTTCACGGAGACCGCGTACTGGCCGGTGCACCTCATCGCTAAGGCTTCCGTCACCGGCCACGCGACCAACATCATCGCGGGGCAGGCGATCGGGATGATGGCGACCGCGCTGCCTGTGATCACCATCGCGAGCGGCATCCTGATCAGCTACGCGCTCGGCGGCCTGTTCGGAATCGCGATCGCGGCCGTCGCCATGCTGTCGATGACCGGAATCATCGTCGCCATCGACGCCTACGGTCCGATCACCGACAACGCCGGCGGCATCGCGGAGATGGCGAAGCTCCCGAAAGAGGTGCGCGAGATCACGGACCCGCTGGACGCAGTCGGCAACACGACCAAGGCAGTCACCAAGGGATACGCGATCGGCTCCGCCGGCCTCGCGGCGTTGGTGCTGTTTGCCTCCTACACCCAGGAGCTCGCCAAGGCGGGCCACCCGACCCGGTTCGAGCTGGCCGACCCGCTCGTCATCGCGGGCCTGTTCCTCGGCGGCATCCTTCCGTTCCTGTTCGGCTCGCTGGCGATGCTGGCCGTCGGTCGCGCGGGCGGGCTGGTGGTACAGGAGGTGCGGCGGCAGTTTCGCGAGATCCCCGGCATCCTCGAAGGCACGGGCCGCCCGGAGTACGGCACTGCGGTCCGCATCGTGACCGCAGCGGCGCAGCGGGAGATGATCGTGCCGGGCGTCATCCCGGTGGTGGCGCCCATCGCGGTTGGTTTCCTGCTGGGGCCGCGCGCCCTTGGCGGCCTGCTGCTGGGCGCGATCGTGACCGGGCTGTTCCTCGCCCTTCAGATGACGAGCGGCGGCGCCGCCTGGGACAACGCGAAGAAATACATCGAGGAAGGCAACCTGGGCGGCAAGGGGTCCGAGGCGCACAAGGCGGCGGTCACCGGCGACACGGTCGGCGATCCCAACAAGGACACCGCCGGGCCGGCAATCAACCCGATGATCAAGGTGGTCAACATCATCGCCATCCTGATCGCCGCCTCGGTCTCAGTGAACTATCTGATCCACTGATAGCGCCCGTTTTAAACTCCACCGTGAGGTGGACGACTACCAGAAGGAGATCGCCGACCTCGAAGTCCAGGTCGAGCAGCTCGTCGAAGAGGAGGGCGACGCCAAGACTATCGCCGAGCTCAGCATGCAGCTGGAGATCCTGAAAGCGATCTACGCGCGCGCCACCGACCTGTTCCGCCGCGGGACAAGGGATGAAGGTCTTCGTTACGGGCTTCGCATCCAGGGCTACGGCGACTGGACGCTCGACAACGTCTACGCGTTCGTTTACGAGCGGTCAGTGGAGCTTGAGCCCGGCGCGCACAGCGCGTTCGTGGTCGGCATCAAGTCCGCTGACTTCGCATTGATGCTCAACTCATAGGAGGGCAGATGGAAACTCCGCTGACGCCTCTCGGGTTCGCGCGCCGGACCCGCAAGCTGTACGGCAATCGCGAAGGCGTCGTCGATGGCGACCTGCGCCTCATGTATGAGGAGTTCTTCGGGCGGTGCGACCGGTGGTCGTCGGCGCTGCAGGCCATGGGAGTGGGCAAGGGCGACCGCGTGGCCTATATCGCGCCGAACACCCATGAACAGCTCGAGTCTTTTTACTCGGTGCCCCAGATCGGCGCCGTGGTGGTGCCCATCAACTACCGCCTCACTGCGGATGATTTCGTCTACATCACGTCGCACTCGGGTTCGAAGGTGCTGTGCGTTCACCCGGACTACGTCCCCGCGGTGGACGCCGTCCGCGACCAGATGCCGAGCGTCGAGCATTTCGTTGTCCTCGGCGACGCAGAAGGTCGGAAGGGCTGGAAGGATTACGAAGCCGAGCTCGAGCGCGCGAAGCCCTCCTTCAAACACGTCGAGATCGACGAGAGCGATCTTCTCGCGCTCAACTACACGAGCGGGACGACGGCCCGCCCGAAAGGCGTCATGATCACCCATCGCAACGCGTGGATGAACGTGATGGACACGCTCGTCCACTTCCACATCACCGTTGACGACACGTACCTGTGGACGCTCCCGATGTTTCACGCCAACGGGTGGACCTTCGTGTGGATCATCACGGCCGTTGGTGGCCGCCACATCTGCCTGCCGAGGGTCGAGCCGGCGCGCGTCTTCGACCTGATCCGAAAGGAGAGCGTGGGGTGGCTGTGCGCGGCGCCCACGGTGTTGATCTCGCTTGCTGGCGCGCCGCCCGAGGTGCGAGGCGACGTTCCCAAGGGGGTGCATGTCATCACGGCGGGCGCGCCCCCAGCCGCGGCCACGATAGAGCGACTGGAGGGCGAGCTGGGTTGGGAGGTGACGCAGGTCTACGGCCTGACCGAGACGTCGCCGTTCCTGACCATCTGCGAACCACGGCCCGAGCATATTTCGCTTTCGGCGGCAGACCGCGCGGTGATCAAGGCTCGGACGGGAGTCGAGATGATCGGCGCGGGAGAGATGCGGGTCGTCGACTCCGACGGTCGGGACGTGCCCGCGGACGGCCAGACGCTGG
Organism: Candidatus Dormiibacterota bacterium; assembly: GCA_035280145.1. GTDB lineage: Bacteria > Chloroflexota > Dormibacteria > Dormibacterales > Dormibacteraceae > 40CM-4-65-16. The sequence goes on from DATEGL010000024.1 coordinate 4,623, forward strand.
GCGAGATCGTCTTCAGGGGAAACGTGATCCTCAAGGGCTACTACAACGACCCAGATGCGACGCAGAAGGTGATGGGCGACGGCTGGTTCCACACCGGCGACGCCGCGGTGCTGCACCCGGACGGCTACGTCGAAATCCGCGACCGGATCAAGGACGTGATCATCAGCGGCGGCGAGAACATCTCATCGATCGAGGTCG
>DATEGL010000025.1:0-4983 GCA_035280145.1 Candidatus Dormiibacterota bacterium
TCACGGGCCTGGCCCGAGCCGAGGACCCATTTGACGGCGTCGACGATGTTCGTCTTGCCCGATCCGTTCGGGCCCACGATGGCGGTGACGCCGCCGTCGAACTGGATCTCGGTCTGCCGGGCAAAGGTTTTGAAGCCCAGCAATTGCAGAGACGTAAGGAACAAGCAGGGAAAAACTTACCAGATGTAGCCGGCTACCCGCCCTTCTGGTGCGGGTGAGTCACCGAGTGTGCGGGCTCTTACTCGATAGGTTCACCGAACTGACGGCTGCGCGGTTCCGGCATCGGCACGACGTCGGCCTCGACCACCGGAGCGGCGACCGGCTCGGGTTCGGGTTCCCGTTTCTTGCGCGGTGCTCGCCGGGTGCGGCTCTTGGGCTGTTTGGGCGTTTCGGTGACAGGCCCGATCAGGGTTTCCAGCGCCGCCCGCGCGGCGTTCTGCTCAGCTTCCTGTTTGCTTGCCCCGTGCCCGGTGCCGAGCGGCTCCGCGCCCGCGAACACGACCGACGTGTACTCGCGCCGGTTGCCGACCCGTGCACCCTCACTGTCGTACACGGGAGTCTCGCCGAATTTCTCCTGGGCCACCTGCTGCAACCGACCCTTGAAGTTCTCGTCGCGAGCCGGTGAAGGCAGCGCACGGTAGAGGGTGAGGTAGTAGTGATAAGCGGCGTCATAACCCGCGTCGAGAAACACCGCGCCCAGCACGGCCTCGAACGCGTTGGCCAGCAGCGACTTGAGGCTGCGGCCTCCCCCCTTCGCGATTCCCTTGCCCAGGTACAGATAGGCACCGAGGTCCAGGTGCTCCGCGAGCTGCGCCAGGGTGTTCGTGTTGACCATGGACGACCGCGTCTGCGTCAGCTCGCCCTCGGTCGCTCCCGGGTGGTGCTTGTACAGGTACTCGGCCGCGACCAGCTGGAGCACGGCGTCGCCGAGGTACTCGAGTCGCTCGTTGTCGCGCGGCGAGATCGTGGGGTTCTCATTGGCGAACGAGCTGTGCGTAACGGCTTCCAGGAGAAGGGCAGGGTCGCGAAAGTGAATCCCGATCTTTTGCTGAAGCTGATGTAAGGATTGGGCGAAGGGCGCTGCCTGCGGTTGTGCTATGAGCCGGCCTTCTCCTGGATGTATTCCCACGCCTGGCCGACCGTCGTGATCTTCTCCGCGTCCTCGTCAGGAATCTCGAGGCCGGTGTTTTCCTCGAACGCGTAGATGAGCTCGACCAGGTCGAGGGAGTCTGCGTTCAGGTCTTCCTGGAACGAGGCGTCCATCGTGACCTGTTCAGGCTCGCAGCCGAGCCGCTCGACGATGATGTTCTTGAAGTCCTCGAAGCTCAGCTTTTGAGTTTCCATACGCGAACTACTGTATCGCAAGCTCTGCGACGGCCGTGGGGCCGGCGACCGCTGCGGCCGTCTTGCCAGGCGCAAGCTCGCGCATCATGCCGGTCAGGGCGCGCTTCGGTCCCACCTCGAAGAAGGTGTCGCAGCCCATCTCAACCAGCGAGCCCACGCATGCGGCCCACCGGACCGGCGAGCGCAGCTGCATCTCCATCACGTGGGCGATCCGATCGCCGCCCTGGTGGCGGCGGCCCGTGAGATTGGCCATCACAGGGATCCGCGGCTCGCGCCATTCGATGCGATCGAGCGCGGCGCGCAGCTGCTGCGCTGCGGGCGCCATCAGCGGCGTGTGAAAGGCGGCGCTCACGTTCAAAGGCACGATGCGCTTGGCCCCGGCAAGCTGCAGTCGTTGCGTCGCCACCTCCAGGCCGGTGGTCGTGCCGGCGATCACCGTCTGCGTGGGCGTGTTGTAGTTGGCGGGCCAGGCGTCGTTCATCCCCGCCAGCGCGACCTCGATGGCCTGTGGGTCGAGACCCAGCACCGCCGCCATCGAGGACGTGCCCGCCGGCGCGGCCTCCGCCATTGCGTTGCCGCGGTCGACCACCGCCTTGATCACCTGCGGCGCGCCGACAGAACCGGCGGCTGCCAGGGCCGCGTACTCGCCGACGGAGTGGCCGGCCGCGGCCACCGGTTCGATTCCGCGCCGGCGGAGCAGCAAAGTCAGCGCGATGCCCACGAAGCACAGCGCCGGCTGGGCGTTCTGGGTCAGGCGCAGCTCGTCGTCCCCCGCGTTAGTCAGGAGCATGCGAAGGTCGACGTCGGCGAAGGATGCGCAGCGATCGCAGAGCTCGGAGACCTCTTCGTCCTGCAGAAGCTCGGTGCCCATGCCGGGCTGCTGGGAGCCCTGGCCTGGAAACAGGAACGCTGGGTGGGCGGCTATTCCTTGACTTTGATGACTTCGCGGCCGGCACCGGGTCCGTAGTGGCCGCAGTTCGGGCACACGCTGTGCGGACGTCGCGGATGCTTGCAGTTCGGGCACGGCTGGATCTGGACGAGGGCCAGCGCGAGGTGCGAGCGGCGTCGACCCTTCTTCGATTTGGACAGCTTGACCTTCGGTAGAGCCATAGGACCCGCGAATTCTACGGGAAGCTAGGAGTGGGCCGCTTGGTCGGCGGGCTCTCCGTCCTCGGGTTGGCCGGGCTGGTTGGCCTGCAGGGCCTCCACACCTCGGCGCACTGTCCCAAGCGTGCGCGTCAGGTGCGCCTCGAGCTGCTTCAGCTGCTCGAGCGCATAAGCCTCTGCCTCGCGAATGATCTGGTCGCCACGCGCCTGCGCATCTTTCACGACCTGCGCGGCGTGGCGTTCGGCGCGGCGCAGGATCTCGTGCTCGGATGCGGTTTCTTCTGCGCGCTCGTTGGCGCGGGACATGGTTCGGGCGGCCTCGGCATGGGCCTCGGTCATGATGCGCTGCTGCTCCGAGACGGTCCAGTTCGCCTGCTTGATCTCGTCGGGAAGGTTGAAGCGGATCTGGTCGATCAGCTCCATCAGCTCGTCCTCGTTGAGCATGATCTGCGTGGAGAGCGGAACGTGACGCGCGTTCTGGATCAAATACTCGAAACGGTCCAGCAGCTCGTCGACCTTTATCGCAACTTCTCCTTCAACGCTCGCGCCACCGGAGCCGGCACCAGGTCCGAGACCTTGCCTCCGTAGCTTGCGATGTCTTTCAAGATACTTGACGAGACGAAGATGTGCGCGAAGCCCGACATCAGGAACACGGTGTGGATGTCGGGCGCGAGCTTGCGATTCATCAGCGCCTGCTGAAGCTCGGCGTCGAAGTCTGAGTAGGCCCGCAAGCCTTTGACCAGCGTGCGCGCGCCTCGCCTGCGCGCGTACTCGACCGTGAGGCCAGTAAAGCTGTCGACCTCCACGCGGTCGCGGTCGGCGAGCGAGGCGCGGATGAGCTGCAAGCGCTCCTCGACTGTGAACAGCGGCTGCCTCTTCTCGGGGTTGGCGGCCACCGCGACGACGAGCTTGTCGAAGATGCCGAGGGCGCGGTCGACGACGTCGAGGTGGCCGTTGGTGAATGGGTCGAAGCTTCCTGGATAGACCGCGATCTTGGAGTTGGCTTCTTTGGGCTGCGCCATCAGGCCTTCAGCACGGTGACGACCGTGTCCCCATAGCGGCGCTCGCGGTCGACCACGAGTCGCGACAGCGCCGGCAGCGACTGGCGGCGCGAGTGCTCGGCCATCACGGTCGCGCCGGCAACTTCGCCATCGAGCTGCTTCAGCGCGCGGTCGAGAACCACGTCGCCATAAGGAGGGTCGAGAAAGATGAAATCGGCGGAGGCCACCGTGTTCGCAGACGATTCGAGCCACCGCACCACGTCGCCGCGGACGACGAGCGCGCGCTCTTTGAAGCCGAGCGCGTCCAAGTTCTGGCGCAGGATAGCAAGACCGCGAGGCTCTAGATCGACGAAGATCACGCGCGCCGCGCCGCGCGACAGCGCTTCGATGCCCAGGGCGCCCGAGCCTGCGAACAGGTCGAGCACCGTGGCGCCCTCGATTCGCGGCCCTGCCATGTTGAAGATCGCCTGCTTGACCATGCCTTGAGTCGGCCGGATGTTCCTGGGCGATTTGAGCCGCCGGCCGCGCGCCTCTCCGCCCGCGACGCGCAGCCTGCTCACCTGTGGAGCCGGATGGCTCCGTCTTCGCGCATGACGCCGATCCTCGTGCCGGCATCGAACCGGTCCGCATTCTCGGCCGGAATCGCTACGAGCAGTCCGCCGCTCGTCTGGGCGTCGCACAGCATCATCTGCTCGATCTCCGGTGCGCCGTTCCAGTCGACCTGGTCGCGGTAGGCGGCGAAATTGCGGCGGCTGCCGTCGGGAAAGATGCCGCGCTCCGCAAGCTCGCGCACGCCGTTCATGAAAGGCACAGCGCGGAGCTCAACGTCCGCGCCTCCTTTGAGGTTGGCAAGGTGGCCGATGAATCCATATCCGGTGACGTCGGTGGCCGCGGTCGCGCCGGCTGCGAGCATCGCCTCGGAGGATGCCCGGTTGAGCGTCGTCATCACGTCGATCGCCTCGCGCTCGAGCGCCGGCGGACACAGCCCCCGCTTGATCGCGGTCGTGACGATGCCCGAGCCGAGCGGTTTGGTCAGGAAGAGGACATCGCCGGCGCGCGCGCTCTCGTGGCCCACGATGTGCTCGGGGTGCACCTCGCCGATCACCGCGTAGCCAAACTTCGGCTCGTTGTCGTCGACCGAATGCCCGCCGACCACCGCCACGCCGGCCTCTGCGAGCTTGTTCGCGCCGCCGCTGACGATCTTCTCGAGCAGGCCGGCGCCAAGCTGCTTGCGCGGAAACGCGGTGATGCCGAGCGCGAACATCGGCTTCGCGCCGACCGCGTAAACGTCGCTAAGCGAGTTGGCGGCAGCGATGGCGCCGTATGCGGTCGGGTCGTCGACGATGGGCGTGAAGAAGTCGACCGTGGCCACCAGGGCGCGGTCGGGCGCGATCCGATAGACCGCGGCGTCGTCCCGCGCCGCCGCGGCGTTGATCACGTTGGGGTCGACGATCGGCGGAAGAGCCCCGAGTACCTGCCCTAGCTCCACCGGGCTGAGCTTGCAGGCTCAACCGGCCCCGTGGCTGTACTC
>DATEGL010000026.1:0-13283 GCA_035280145.1 Candidatus Dormiibacterota bacterium
TTTATTGGGACGGTGCGGTCTTAGCGCTCCTCGCGCCTCACGGCCCGATAGCGTTCAAAGGTCGAGGGCCTGCGCGATGAGCTCGCGATGGTAGGTCGCGTCGCCGAGAGTTACTTCCGACGACTTCGCTCGCTTGAAGTAGAGGTGCATGTCGTGCTCCCAGGTGAAGCCGATGCCTCCGTGCACCTGGATCCCGTCGCCAGCCACCTTACGATATGCGTCAGATACGTAAGCCTTCGCCATCGATGAGGCAAGCGCGCGGTCCGGCGCGTCTGAGTCTACCGCCCACGCCGCGTAATACGTGGCCGACCGTCCGCTCTCCGAAAGCACCAGCATGTCGGCGAGCTTGTGCGACACAGCCTGGTAGATCCCGATCGGCTTTCCGAACTGCTGGCGAGTCTTCGCGTACTCGGTAGAAGTCTCCAGCACCTTCTGCACGCCCCCGATCATCTCCGCGCACAGCGCCGCGGTCGACCATTCGAGTGCTCGTTTCAGATGCTGCCAGGCTTTGTCCGGCTCGCCCATCACCGTGTCGGCGCCGAGCTGTACGCCGTCGAAACGGACCTCGCCCCAGCGCCGCGTCATGTCAAGGGTCTCGAGAGGCTTCACGGTCATCCCATGCGGCCTGCCCTTGACAAGGAAGAGAGTTATCCCGGCCTCGCCCTCGCCACGGCTCCGCGCGGCGACGACCATATAGTCGGCGACCTCCGCATCGGGCACGAAGAGCTTGACGCCGTCGAGCCGCCAGCCACCGCCCTGCTGCTTCGCGTTAAGCGCCACACCGTTCGCGTCCCAGCGACCCGCGGGCTCCGTGAACGCGAGCGTCGCCCGCGCCTCGCCAGATGCGATTGCGCCCAGCACCTCCTTCTTCTGCGCCTCCGTTCCTGCTTCGAGGATGGCCGGCACCGCGAAGCCCATGGTGGAGAAGAACGGCCCCGGCATCAGGGCGCGGCCTGCCTCCTCGAGCACGACGACCAGGTCCAGGAAGCTGCCGACACCGCCGTACTGCTCGGGGATGCCGAGCGCGGTCCAACCGAGGTCGGCGATCTTCTTCCACAGGGCTGGGTCGTAGCCGTCCGCGCTCTCCATCAAGCGGCGCACGACCTTGGGACTGCACTCCTTGGCCAGGAAATCCCGCGCCGACCGGCGCAGCATCTCCTGCTCCTCGGAGAACGCGAAATCCACGAACCGAGACTCTAGCTGCTAGTTGAACCTGACTCGTGGGAGGGGAGCTCTGGCAGCTCCTCTTCTTCGTGCGGCGGCAGCTCCGGTTCGTCCTCGACAGCCACCTGGGCGGACAGCTCCGGTTTCTCATCGGCCGCCGGCGCCTCGGTCTTTGTTACAGCCATGGCCGGCCCCGATTCGGGCTCGACCGGCTTCGGTGGCGCAACGGCCGGAATCTTCCTGATCGGTGGCGCGCTCGCGGTCTGCGGGCGCCGGACGATCGCGACCAGGCCGTAGAAGCCGAGGAAGATGGCGAGGATCCCGAACGCGGAGGCAGCGCCCATTCCGGTGTTCTCTCCGTCGGTCAGCACGCGCGGCAGGCCTGACGGGCACGGCGCGGGCGGTGCGGCGCACGATCCCAGGGCGGCCAATCGCACCGGCAGTGAGAACATCGACAGCAGGCCGAACACGATGGCCAAACCCGCCACGAAGTAGAGCGTGTAGGTAACCGTCCGTCCCTGGTTGCTGAGCAACGCGCAGAGGCTTAAGGCAAGCGCGCCGGCCAGATACGGAACGATCACCGGGTCGATCCTGCTGCTCGTGCCGCCGAAGACGACCGGCAGCAAGCCCCCGATCACCGCCAGCGCTGCTGCGCCCCACAACGGCCACACCGCGCGATGTTCTACCGCAGCCGTTTGATTCACGGCCGGAATTCTGTTCTTTGGGCCGCCCTAAAACAAGCCGGTATCAGCTGATTACCGCTTCTTCAGCCGCCCTGCGGCCCGCTGTGACGTGCGCGGTCTGGCGCAGGGGCACCTCCTTGATGAAGAGCGTGGCCACGAACGCTCCGGCGATGATCGGCAGCCCGGCCATGAAAACCGGGTGCAGCGCGTCCGCCAGCCCGTGCCGGATGCCCATCGCGATCGGGCCCGGCAGGTGGGCCAGCTGCGTCGGGTCGAAAACGGCCGTCGCGCTGGATCCGCTGCCCGCGGATTGCAGCTTCTGCAGCACTGAAGCAGGGAGGTACCTGGCTATCGATGTCTGCATCCCCTGCGTGAGGATCGTGCCGAGAATTGCCAGTCCCACGGCTGCGCCGATCGAACGGGAAAGCTGCGTCGCCGAGGTGGCCACCGCCATGTCTGCGCGTTCCACGGCGTTCTGGACGACCAGCGTGTAGGTCTGCATCGTGAGTCCGAGCCCCAGCCCGATCACCACCATGGCGACGATCGTCTGCTCGTTGGTCGTCTGGATGTCGAAGGTGGACAGCATGTAGAAGCCCGCTCCCATCAAGACGAGGCCGACGAGCATCGGGACCTTGTATCGCCCAGTGCGGGAGATGAACTGGCCGCCACCGACGCTCGTGACGATCATCGCCACCAGCATCGGGACGAGGATCGCGCCCGAGTTCGTGACGCTGTTGCCGATCACGCCCTGCACGAAAACCGGCAGGAAGAAGATAGCGCCGAACATCGACATCGCGACGCCGATGCTCGCGATGTTCGAAAGGGTGAAGATGCTGCTCGCCCACAGGCGAAGTGGCAGCACCGGTTCCGGCGCGCGCATCTCGACCCAGACGAACGCGGCCAGCAGCACGGCCGCCGCGGCGTACAGACCGATGATCTGCCACGACGACCACGGGTACTTTGCACCGCCCCACACAGTCGCCAGCAGGGTGCATGTGATCCCTGCCGACAGCGTCACGCTGCCCCATACGTCAATCGCGTGCTTGCGGCGTTCGTTCGGGACGTGCATGTAGAGCGCGATCACGATCATCGTCAGCGCCGCGACTGGCAGGTTGACGAAGAACAGCCACCGCCACGTGAAGTGCTCGGTGATGAAGCCGCCCGCCGCCGGGCCCACGATGGAGGCGAGACCAAAGGAGGCGCCCATCATGCCCTGATATTTGCCCCGCTCGCGAGGCGAGATGATGTCGCCGATGATCGCCTGCGAGAGCGGCATGATGAAACCCATGCCGGCGCCCTGGACGAACCGCGCAAAGATGAGGAACCAGAAGTTCGGGGCCAGACCGGCGAGGCCCGAGCCTGCTGCAAAGATGACGATCCCGGTCATGTACAGCGGCTTGCGGCCGTAGATGTCGGAGAGCTTGCCCGCCACCGGTACGACTATCGTCGACGCCAGCATCGCGGAGATCGGGACCCAGCTGTAGTCGGCGAGTCCGCCGAGCTCCGCGACGATGGTCGGCAGCGCCGGCGCGACGACCGTCATGTTGAGCGAAGCCACCAGCGAACCGAGCATCAGCCCGGCGAAGACGGCCAGCACCGCGCGGTCGACGCGTTGAGCGGTGCTCTCGCCGGCCGCCCTTGTGGCGACTGCGGTCATGAGTCGCCTACGTTACCGACTCCTCGGGAGACCCAGCACCCTTTCGGCCAGGATGTTGCGCAAAACCTCGGAGGTCCCGGCCTCGATGGTATTGGCGCGTGAACGGAGGAACTGATACTTCCAGCCGCCGCCGTCGCCAACCTGCGACGCCGGCCCCGCGATATCCATCGCGGTCTCGGTCATGCGCTGGTTGAGCTCGGACCACATGAGCTTGAGGATCGAGCCTTCGGGCCCGGGGATCCCATTCCGCTTCACTGCGGTCACCGCCCGGTAGCCGTTCAGCTGCAAGGCCCGCGCCTCGATGGTGTGCTGAGCGAGCTTCTGCCGGACCAGCGGGTCTAAGCTCCGGCCGATCCTTCGTGCGTGTTCGGCCAGCTCAGATGCCGTGATCTGAGCGCGGGTAGCCAGGGCCAGACCGAGCGTTCCGCGCTCGTGCAGCAGTGTGGTCATCGCCACCGCCCAACCACCACCGGCTTCGCCGAGGATCTGCGACTTCGGCACCTTCACGTCCTTGAAGAAGATCTCGTTGAACTCGGCGTCTCCAGTGATCTGCACAAGCGGCCGCACCTCGATTCCGGGGCTCTCCATGTCGACCAGGAGGTAGACGAGGCCATCGCGCGGGTTGGCTTCCTTTCGCTCGCGGGCCAGGAGCATGCACCACTTCGCGACGTGGGCCAGAGTGGTCCACACCTTCTGCCCGTTGATCAGGTAGTGGTCGCCGCGGTCTTCGGCCCGTGTCTGCAGTCCGGAGAGATCGCTGCCGGCGTTTGGCTCGCTGAAACCCTGGCACCAGATCTCGTCGCCCGAGAGCAGTGGCGGCAGATACCTCGTCTTCTGTTCTTCGGTGCCGTGAGCGATGACGACCGGGCCTCCCATGCCGAGGCCGATCACGTTGATCGGCTCGGGCGCGTGGGCCAGGATCATCTCGTCGTTGAAGATCAGCTGGTCCATGAACGTTCGGCCCTGCCCCCCAAACTCCGCGGGCCACGTGATGCCGATGTAACCGGCCTCGTAGAGCGTTTTCTGCCACGCCCGGCGGCGCTCGATGAACGCTCTCATGTCGCCGTCGCCTTCGGCGTCGCCCGGCGCGTGGGAATTCAGCCACGCGCGAACCTGGTCGCGATACTCGGTCTCGTCAGGGCTGAGTTCGAAGTCCATGGCCGTTAGGTTAAGCGACCGCCGGAATCACTTCGCGCGCAAGCAGCTCGAGGGCGTCGCTGTCGTCGAGCTCGAAGTGCTGCAGCATGTAAAGGTCGACACCAAGCTTCGAGTGCTCCCGCATCTGTCCGGCAATCTCCTCGGGCGTGCCGACGAACGCGCGCGAACGCATTGTCTCCAGCACCTGGTCCGGGTCCAGTCCCTTCAAGCGGGCCATGACTTCGCTCAAGTTGAGCGCCCGCTCGCGCAGCTCGCCGCGATTGCGGCCGATGATGAAAGTGGTCATCACCGAGCGCTTGATGGTCGCCGGGTCGCGGCCGATCTTGTGGCAATGCTCCTCGAGTGCCGCGCGGCGGCTGCGGAACGTGTCCGGGTTGAGCCGGCTCAGGTTCCACTCGGACGCCACGCGCGCTGCCAGAGGCATCGTGCGCCGCATGCCTTCGCCGCCGATCAGCAACGGAATGGGACGTCGTGCCGGATACGGATGCGTCGTCTCGAGGATCTGCTGCATGGTCTCGATGCCTGCCTCGAGGCGGTCGAACCGCCCCTTTCTGGTCAGAAACGGAATGTGGAACACCGTGTGCTCGTTCTCGTTCCACCCAGCGCCCACGCCGAGGATGAGCCGCCCGCCCGACAGGGCGTCGACGGCTGCGGCCTGCTTGGCCAGCACGCTGGGAAATCGGAAAGTCATCGGGCTGACCATCGGGCCGAACTCGATGCTCGTCGTCCACTCGGCAGCGAGCGCCAGCGACGTCCAGCATTCGACGCAGTCGCGCTCTGGCGGGCCCCCCAGGGAGATCAGGTGGTCGCTGCGGCGGAGGGAGGCAAAGCCCAGGCGCTCGGTGTCGAGGCAGATTCGCCGCCACCGCTCCCAGCTGAGCCCCTCCTGGCCCTCGATCATGATCCCGATCTGCGTCATCTGTCGAAGGAGATCGTAAGTTCGCCGAGCTGACGGAAGTTGAGGATGCGCTCGCGCGGGATGCCCGCTCGCCGGGCCATCCAGAGCCCCATCGGCACGTACGCGAACTCGGCCGGTGCGTGAGCGTCGGCGTCGACTGCGAACGTGCAGCCGCACTCGAGGGCCAGCCGCGCCATCTCGGGCGACAGGTCCATGCGCGCCGGGTCGCAATCGATCTCGACGGCGACGCCGTGCTTCGCGGCTTCCTTGAACACCGCGAGGAAGTCGTAGGTGGCGCCTTCCCGCGACCCAGGCCGACGGCCGGTCGGGTGGCCGATCACGTCGACGTGCGGGTGGGAAACCGCGCGCAGCATTCGTTCCGTCATCGAGGCTGGATCCTGTCGCAGCTTGACGTGAGGCGAGGCGATGACGACGTCGAGGATCTCGAGCACCGCGTCAGGCAGGTCCAGCGAACCGTCCTCGAGAATGTCAACTTCGATCCCTTGCAGCAAGGCGACACCGTCGACCTGCTTCTGGACTTCGGCCATCTCGCGCGACTGCGCGACCAGACGCTTTGCGTCGAGGCCGTGGACGACAGTGATGCGTGGCGAGTGGTCCGTGACACCGAGGTACGTGTAGCCGAGCGCTTGCGCACCCTGCGCCATCTCGAGCATCGTCGCCCGGCCGTCGCTCCAGTTCGTGTGCGAGTGAATGTCGCCCAAGTAGCCTGCGAAATCGAGGTCCGATTCGTCGTCGCGGGCAGGCTGCCTGAACTGCTCGCGCAGGCGGTTGAGATAGCGGCTCTGGCCGGTGTCGACCACATCGACCAGGACCCTCGCGATGCCCTCCCCGACGCCCTCGAGCGAAGTCAGGCTGTCAGTGCGCCGGAGAGATTCGAGGTCGGGGCGCTGCAGCGCGAGCGACCACGCGGCCGCGGAGAAAGCTCGAGCGCGGTATCGCTCCTTCGGGTCCTGGCGCAGCAGGTAACCGATCTCGGACAACACCTGCGCCGCGGCGAATGCATCCACCTCGTAAATTGTCAGCATCAATGGCGACTCCAAAGCGAAAGCCCACCGACCCGATCGCCGAGCTCGTCGAGTCGCTGCTCCTCGAGCTGGGTGAGGACCCTGACCGCCAGGGCCTCAAGGCGACGCCCGATCGAGTGTCGCGCGCCCTTCGCGAACTGACCGATGGCTACGGCGTCAGGCCGGAGGAGGTCATCGCCGACGCCGTCTTCGACCAGGACTACGACGAGATGGTCGTGGTCAAGGACATCCCCTTCTACAGCCTGTGCGAGCATCACATGCTGCCGTTTTTCGGCCAGGTACACGTGGGCTACCTGCCGAAGGGAAAGGTTGTCGGTCTGAGCAAGATCCCGCGTCTGGTCGAGGTCTTCTCCCACCGCCTGCAGATCCAGGAGCAGATGACGAACCAGATCGCGCAGGCTTTGAGCGAGGCGCTCGCTCCCAAGGGAGTCGCTGTCGTCATCGAGGCCCGTCACCTGTGCACCGAGATGCGAGGGGTAGAGACGCCGGGCGGCCGCATGATCACCTCCTGCATGCTCGGCACGTTCCGGCGCGACGCTCGCACTCGAAACGAGTTCCTGGACCTGGTCAAGCGGGCCTGACCGGCTGAAAAACGACCGACACATAAACCAGGCTTTATGGCTTAGGCTGGTACATAAAGGAACCTTTATGTTTCTGCAGCATCCGAGGAACGAACTGCCCGACCACTTCCTGGGGTTTGCCAACCCGACGAGGCTGCGCATCCTCGAGCACCTGGGCGAGGCCGGCGAGGTCAACGTCAGCGACCTTGCCTCGTACATGCACATGAGCCAGCCGCGCATCTCATGGCACGTGCGGATGCTGCGCGTCGGAGGCGTGATCCGCGTCCGCCGCGATGGGCGCCAGGTTTACTGCTCGCTGGATGTCGACAACATCAGGCGCTACCGCGAGCGCCTCGACGAGATGCTGGGACTGCTGCAAACACAGAAGATCAAGGTTCGTGAGGGGGTAGGAGACAGTGCGGTGCGCGCCGGCTAGGCCGTTGGTGGCGAGTTCATAGCAGGTGATGGGGAGGGAGTCGATGGCCGCGACGGGCGCGAGCGCCGCGGCGCCCGTGGCACGCCGGCCGCAGATGCTCGCCGCCAGTTACCGCTTCAGCGCGCGCCTGTTGAGGGTCATACCGGCGGGGCTGCGCCACGCCGCGGCCGCCCCCGGAGGCACCGCGTGGTTCTGGCTCAGCGCCGGACAGCGCCGCGCAGCCCTCGATAACTATGCGGCGGCGCTCGGTCTCGACCCCACCGACCCGGCCGTAGCGCGCGTCGCGCGGCGCGCCTTCCAGAACTACGGGCGAATGCTCATGGACTTCTTGCTCCTGGGCAGCCTGACACCGGTGGACCTGCTGTCCCGCGTCACCATCGGCGGCCGCGAGCATCTCGACGCCGCCCTTGCTCGCGGACGCGGAGTCATCATCGCGGTCCCGCACATGGGCTCGTGGGACATGGCCGGCGCCTTCGGAGGTGTGGTCGGCTATCGGGTCATGGCGGTGGCGGAGCGCTTTCCCGGCTCCCTCAACGACGCGGTCGTGGCCACCCGGCAGAGCTTTGGTATGAAGGTGGTCCCGATTGGACGGCAGGCTGTGCGCGCCATCAACGAGGCGCTCGCGGCGAACGAGGTCGTGACCCTGGTCTCGGACCTCGAGCAGGGTCCTGGCGTGTCAGTGAGCTTTTTCGGTCGCCAGGCGACGGTGCCGGGCGGCCCGGCGGCGTTTGCCATGAAGACCGGCGCCGCCTTGATCCCGGGCGCCGTCTACGCCACTGCGCCGGGCCGGTACCACGTACAGCTCGACCCGGCCTTGAGCCTCAACCAAGGCGACACCAAAGAGAGCGTGATGCAGCGGGTCATCGACCGGTTCACCGTTTTCATCAAGGAGCATCCCGAACAGTGGTACGCGTTTCGGCCTATGTTCTCCCGCTAGGGGATGGGCGAATGGACCTGGCGAGCCTTCAAGATCGTCCAGGCTCTGATCGAGCATCTCCCGCGAGCGTGGGCTTACGCCGTCGCGGTGATGGCGGCGCGGTTCGCCTGGTGGTTTTCTCCGCTCGCCCGGCCCAGGCTCGAGTACAACCTGAAGATCGCGTGCCCGGAGCTGGAAGCCGACCCGCGGGCGCTTCGGCGAATGTCGTGGCTGAACTTCCGCGATCACGCCAAGGCGTACGCCGACCTGATGCTGCTCCCGAGCGCGAGGGTGGAGACGATGCGCGGCGACCTGAAGGTGCAGGGTTGGGAGTACCTCGACGAGGCTCGGAGGGCCGGCAAGGGCGTTCTGGTGGTGTCCTGTCACATGGGCTCGTACGAGGTGGTGGCGGCGATATGGTCGGCCACGCTCGCGCCAGTCAGCTTCTTCGCGGAGGAGCTGGAGCCGCGCGCGCTGTTCGAGTGGTACCGCGACACGCGGGCGCGCCTCGGGATCAGCGTGCTGACACTGGACCACGGCGGCATACGCAAGGTTCTCGAGGCGCTGCGGGAGCAGGAGATGGTGATCACCGCCATCGATCGCGACATCACCGGCACCGGACACCTGATGCAGTTCTTCGGCCGGCCCGCGCCGATTCCGCTCGGCCCTGCCGCGATCGCGCTGCGGCTCGGCACACCGCTCTTCCCGGTGTGCGTGTATCGGTTGCCCGACGATACGTACATGGCGGAAGGAGCGCCGCTCGTGTACGCGAAGTCGACCGGCAACCCGCGGGCCGACCAGGTCCGCACGACCGAGGAGCTTCTGCGCCATATCGAAAGATTCATCCAGGCGCACCCCGAGCAGTGGCACGTCCCGCACCGCATCTGGCCGGACTCACCGTAGTGATGGCGTCATGAGAGTCCGAGAGCGTGGGGGGATCAGGATCCCCCCACGGGCCCCCCTTTCCACGCACGACGTCTGGGCAGCGTTTGGAGGTACGCGCGTGGTGACGGCCGGAATGAATCCGGCGTACGCGCCGCGTGGAGTCTTTCTATGAGAGTCGGACTCGTCTCCCCTTATGACTTCGCCTCACCCGGAGGCGTGAACGACCACGTGCGAGAGCGCGGGGGGATCAGGATCCCCCCGCGGACCCCCCTTTCCACCTACAACGTCTGGGCGGCGTTTGGAGGTACCCGCATGGTGACGGCCGGAATGAATCCGGCCTGCACACAACGCGGAGTCACGCTATGAGAGTCGGACTCGTCTCCCCTTATGACTTTGCCTCACCCGGAGGCGTCAACGACCACGTTCGGAACCTTGCGGTCAGGCTGCAGAAGCTCGGCCACGAGACGCGCATCTTCGCGCCGTCGAGCCGGGCGGAGGTCAACTTCGACAGCGCGCGCTTCTACCGGATCGGCACGCCGATCGCAATTCCGGTCAACGACTCGGTCGCCCGGATAACGCTTAGCTTCCACCTGGCGAACCAGATCGCCGCCATCGTCGCGGACGAACGATTCGACGTTCTCCACTTCCACGAGCCGCTGATGCCCGCCCTGCCGCTGACCATGCTCCGCATGTCGAACACCGCGAACGTGGGCACGTTCCACGCGTTCGCTCATTCGAACATCGGCTACTACTACGGCCGCCCGCTGCTGAGGCCGTACCTCGCGCATCTGCACCGCGCTATCGCCGTCAGCGAGCCGGCTCGCGCTTTCGTCGCGAGGTACTTCCCCAAGTTTCCGATGCGGGTGATTCCGAATGGCGTCGATGGCAATGTCTACAGGCCGGGCCTGGCGCCAATCCGCCATCTGCGAGACGACAACGTCAACATCCTGTTCGTCGGCCGTCTCGAGAAACGCAAGGGACTTGGCGACCTGCTGCGCGCTTACCGCACGCTGCAGACGCGCGTGCAAAACACCCGGCTGATCGTCGTGGGTGACGGACCGCTGCGCGGTCGGGTCGAGTCGTATGTCGCCCGGCACAGGATGCCCAACGTCGTGATGGCGGGCTACGTCCCCGATAGCGTCAAGCCGCGCTACTACGCGAGCGCCGACATCTTCTGCGCGCCGGCGACTGGCGCAGAGAGCTTTGGCATCGTTCTGCTCGAGGCGCTCGCCTCGCGCCTCCCAGTCGTCGCAACCGAGGTGCCCGGTTACATGTCGGTGCTCGAGCCCGGCAAGGACAGCATCACGGTTCCGCCGAAGAACTGGCGCGAGCTGGCCGCATCGCTGGTGATCCTCGCCCGAGACGAGGAGCTGCGGCGCCGGCTTGCCGACTACGCGCTGGTGAAAGCACGGCGCTATTCCTGGGACCTCATCGCGTCTGAGGTGGTCGACGTTTATCAGGACGCTCGTCGAGTGCTCGCCGCCCAGCCAGCTCACGCCCTGGAGGTGTCCGGTGTTCACCACGCGGTTTGAAGCCTGGGTCCGGCGACAGGCCGAGGCACTGATGTCGGCGCTGGGGCGGAGCCCGCTGACCCCGAACCAGGTCACGGTCGTTGGCCTCGTACTGACGTTTCTTGCGGCAGGACTCATCGCGTTCGGGCACCTGACATGGGCGGGCGTGGTGCTGATCGTCGCCGGCACCTGCGACATCCTCGACGGCGCCCTCGCGCGATCGACCAGGGCCGCGTACCAGTACGGCGCCTTCCTCGACTCGACGCTCGACCGGTACTCGGAAGGTGCCGTGTACCTCGGCCTCGCCGCTTACTTCCTCAGCATCGACGGCCCGCTCCAGCGGTGGCTCGTCCTGGCGACGCTCGCCGCGCTGGCCGGCTCGTTCCTGGTCAGCTACGTGCGGGCGCGCGCGCAGAGCCTCGGCTTCACTTGCAAGACCGGCCTCTTTCAGCGGCCCGAACGCGTCGTGGTCACGGTGATCGGTCTGCTCATTGGCGGCCCGGTGCTCTACGCGGTCGTGTTCCTCCTGGCGATCGTGACCAACGTCACGGCCCTGCAGCGCATCCGCGAGGTCTGGCTGCAGGGCCGGGCCCAGCGCCTCGAGAGGGAGCGCGAGTTGAAGGCAAAGGCACGCCCGGCGTCCCAGCAGGTCCCATGACAGACCCGTTCGCAGGCGTCGTCGGCCACAGGCAGGCACTGGACCAGCTCCGCTCCCAGCTCACAACCGGCCGGCTCGCGCACGCATATCTGTTCGTCGGCGAGAACGGTCTCGGCAAGGCGACAGCGACTCGGGCGCTGGCCGCCGCGTTGCTACCCGAGGCGCCCCTGACCAGGCATCCGGACTACTGGGAAGATGACCGTCTCAAGCTCATCCACGTCAACGAGATCCGCCTGATCCCGGACAAGCCGCCTGAGTTCCACGAGCTTTCGCTGCAGCAGTTCTTGAACCTGAAGCCGGCGATCGGCACCCGGCGCGTCGCGCTCATCACAAACGTCGGCCGCGTACGGGACGAGCACCAGAGCATGCTCCTCAAGACGCTCGAGGAGCCGCACCCTCACCGCGTCATCGTCCTGACCTCCCCGAGCCTCAACCCGTTCGTGGTGACCCCGACGGTGGTCTCGCGATGCCAGCGCGTGTTCTTTCACCCGGTCCCGGCGCCTGAGATCGAGAAGCTGCTGGTCACTCACAAGGTGGAGGCGCAGAGAGCGAGGCTGCTCGCCGAGCTGTCGGGCGGCAGGCCGGGCTGGGCGATGCGGCGGGCCGGCGACGAGAAGGTGATCGAGCTGCATCACAGCTGGACTCGCCGCCTCGAGGAAATCTTTGGAGCACCGGCAGACGTCCCGCTCCAGGTCGCGGCCCAGCTCGATGGTGAGCAGATGGGCTGGCGGCGCAGCGAGGGCGAAGAGGAGGATCCGGCGCTGTTCGCGATGGCCAGCTGGCAGGTCGAGCTCCGACGCCGCATGCTGGCGAGCCATGGCCGCGAGCAGGGCCGCTGGGCCCGCCTGCTCGAGCTTTCGTACGACACGCTCGGCTACCTCGAGCAGAACGTCAGCCCGCGATTAGCGCTAGAAACGTTCTTGCTCGAATGTCGAAAAGCTTCGTAAGGAAAGGCCTCCAGGGTTACCGGGCTTACGTCCCAGGCGAGCAGCCGCCCGACGGTGAGGGGTGGGTAAAGCTCAACACCAACGAATCGCCGCTGCCTCCGTCGCCACGCGTGCTGGAGGCGATCAAGGCGGCGGCGGACGACTCGCTCCGGCTGTATCCGAGTCCGACCGCCGCACCCGCGCGCCAGGCGATCGCCCACAGGTTTGGGCTCGACCCATCACAGGTCGCGCTCGGCAATGGAGGCGACGAGCTGATCGAGATGTGCTTCAGAGCGTTCGCAGGCGCGGGCGACGTGGTCGCCTATCCGACACCGACCTACCCGCTGTTCGACCCGCTCTGCAGGGTCCATGAGGCGGTCGCCTCGACACATCCGACCGAGCTGCCCTGGGAGCTGCCGCCGAGCCTCGGGCCCGATCCCGCGCCCTTGAAGTTCATCGTCAACCCGAACTCGCCTACCGGTGCGCTTTTCGCCGAGCGCGACGTCGAGGCGGCGGTGGCGGCTTCGTCTGGCATGGTCGTGATCGACGAGGCATACGTAGACTTCGCGCTGGCTTCCGCGCTTCCACTCATGAAGCGCCACGAGAACGTGCTGCTCCTGCGGACGTTCTCCAAGTCGTACGGTCTTGCCGGCATGCGGATTGGCTTCGCGTTGGGAAATCCCGACCTGATCGAGGCGCTCGACGCGGTCAAGGACTCATACAACGTCGACCGGCTGGCGATCGTCGCTGCGGTCGCGGCGATCGAGGATGACGCTCACCACCAC
>DATEGL010000027.1:0-6112 GCA_035280145.1 Candidatus Dormiibacterota bacterium
GCGGACGATCATCGGTCCGCGCGTGATCAGTGACGCGGGATTCGAAAAGTCACGCAGCACCCCCAGGCACTGGCGCGTCAGTCGGTAGCGTCCTTCAGCGGGTTGGTAAGGATCGGTCGCGGCCCCGATGGCCACGTGCTCCTTGCGCCAGGACTTTCGCGAGAGCTCGCTCCTGAGCACTGCGGCGACGTTGGTCTTGACCCGGACCGTGCGCCCGTAGCGATCGTCAAACGGCCGGTCGGCCCGCAGCTCGAACGCTCGCACGTAGCAGAACGCGCATCGGTGCTCGCAGCCGGTGTACGGGTTGAGCGACCACGCGAAGCCCATGTTCTTGACTGGGTTCAGGGCCGACTTGCATTCGATCTCGAGGTACTCCACCTCGGTCAGCCGGGGTTCGGGTGCCGCCACCGAACCCAGTATAGAACAAACGTTCGGGCCGATCCCGATGATCTAGCGCGCGACCCGGATGTCCGAGCCCGGCGCCTCACCGATGGGCCGGCCCTTGCGCAGCCTGCGGCCCGGTCGGGTCAGCGACGACGGGCAGAAATCGTTGAGCACGCACTCGGGGCACAGCGGTCGACGCGCATCGCAGATCCGGCGTCCGTGAAGAATGAGACGCAGCGACAGGCCCGTCCATTCTTCGGGCGCCACCATCGAGGTGACCTGGAACTCAATCTTCACCGGGTCCCTCGTCTGCACGAGGCCCAGCCGATTGCTCAGACGCGTGACGTGAGTGTCGACGGCAAACCCGGGGATGCCGAACCCCGCGCCGAGGATGACGTTGGCCGTCTTGCGGCCGATTCCGGGAATCTTGACCATCTCCTCAATCGTCTTCGGCACCTCGCCGCCGAACAATTCGACGATTGCTCTCGACGCGGCCACGATTCGCTTGGTTTTCAAGCGAAAAAAGCCCGTCGGTTTGATGAGCCGCTCGACCTGAGCCGGGTCAGCCGCTGCCAGCTCCAACGGGCTCGGGTACCGCCGGAACAGCTCCGGCGTCACAAGGTTTACGGATCGGTCCGTGGTCTGCGCGGAAAGGATCGTTGCGATGAGCAGTTGAAAAGCGTTCTCATGCGCCAGCTCGGTTGCGGCTGGATACAGGTCGCGAAGCCGCTGCACAGTCAGCCCCGCCCGCGCGCGGGCGCCCCGAGGAGGTTTCGGGACGTTCCAGTTTCTGGGCTTGCTCTTAGCTGCCAAGCAGCCTGCGCGCCACTGCAGCGATCTGGTTGCCTTCTGCCTTTCCCGCCAGCCGCACGGTCGCCGCCTTCATCACGAGCCCAAAGCCCTTTGGGCCATCAGGCTTGACTTCCTCGATCACCTCGCGCAGCTCCGCCTCGATGTCCTGCTCGCTCATCGAGGCGGGCAGGAACGTGCGCAGCACGACCATCTCCGCTTCCTCGCGGCGCGCGGATTCTTCACGCCCCGCCTTGCGGTATAGCCCTATGGCCTCCTCGCGTCGTTTGACCTCCTTTCGCGTGACTCGGACAACAAGGTCGTCGTCGATCTTTCCTGCCGCGTCCACTTCCTTGCTTGCGCGAAAGACCTCGCTCTTCAGGAGAGAAAGGGTCGAGAGCGCAACGTCATCCCGATTCCGCCGAGCGTCGACCATCTCTGCCTGGATGCGGTCGTACAGAGCCACTGTTGCGCGATTGTCACACAGAACCGCAGAGTCGCCCGGCGGGCGGCCGCGCGCGCAAATCGGGCTCGTTGACTGGGAACCAGACCGCGGCCGATCCCCGATAATCGGCGCCTATGGCCTACCTCCTGGCGGGGCCGCTTGTGGCAATCGTCGGCATCGGGGCGGTGTTTTTCGTCCTTCGCCGCAAATCGGTGGAGAAGCGCTCGATGTACTCGGCGCGCCGCGAGCAGATCGAGCACAAGGTGAAGGCGGCGAGGCAGCGCACCCTGGCTGGACATGGCCACGTCGAGAAAACAGCGGCGCCAGCCGCCGGAACCTCGCCGTTCGAACAGGCGCCAGGACAGGCAACCGCGACTTACGAGGCTCCCGTCTTCGCGGCGCCTCCGGCCGCGCCACCCACGGCGCCGCCACGCCGCACGCCAGAAGCTCCCGCCCCGATGCCGTGGGAACAGCCGAGCATCCCGCCTCCGGCACAGCAGCCGGCGCCGGCCACGTTTGGCTATCCCACCGCAGCACCGGCGCCGGTGGAGCCGTTCACGCCCGCTCCCGAACCGAGTCCGGCCTTCCCAACCACCGAGCCCGCCTGGACGCCGGAGCCTGCGCCGGCGGAGCCGCCCCGGCCCGCGGAGCCGGTCGCTCCGGCGAGGTCGACTGCAGCGGCCACGTCCGCGGGGGCCTGGTCAGTGGTGAGCACGTCCAAGGAATCGGCGGAGCCCGCGCCACAAGCGAAGAAGAAGGGCAAGAAGAAGGAAGCCGATGCTGGCGACTCGCCGTGGCAGCTGGCCTCGGGTGAGGCGCCCGGCGCGGAGGCCGACGAGCCGATGATCAAGCAGTCGAGCGGAACGCTGATGGCGGTCGCTCAGTACGCCGTGCTCGTCGTAGGCCTTGTCATGGTCCTGATCGGCGTGCTCGTGATGGTCGCCAACTCACACGTGACGTAGACCGAGCACAGCCTCGGCCAGCGCGCGCCCGCCGTCGCGCATCACCGTGTCGCGGATGATCACCCGGTAACCCAGCGCCTGGATCGACTGCGCGACTTCACGATCCCGTTCATCCAGGACAAACGTCGCCGCCACGTCGCGATACAGTCGCGCCACCTCGGTCGGGCTCGGCTCGTGGCCCAACGCACGCATCATCTCGACGGTTGGTCCCTTTAGCGCCTGACCGCCAACGATCGGCGTCACCGCCACCGTTCGGTCTCGCGATAGGCTGCCGCCGGCGACGGCCAGGATCGGGGCGATCGAGATCAGCGGGTTGGACGGGCCGATGACTACCAGGTCCGCCTCCAGCAGCGCTGCCTCGACCTGCGACGACGGCCTTGCTGTGTCCACACCGGCGAAGGTGATGGCGCGTAGCCCTGGCCGCAGCCTCTCGCGCACGAAGTACTCCTGAAACGACAGCTCGCCCGCGTCCGTCGTGAAGCGCGTCCGCACAGTGTCGTCGGTCATCGGAAGCACACGGGTTTCGACGTTGAATCTATTCGCCAGCTCGAGAGTGGCGTCCGTCAGCGTGCTTCCGCTTCGGATCATGGCGGTGCGGATGAAATGCGTACCGAAGTCCTTGTCACCGATCCGAAACCAGGTGTCCTCACCTGCCGCCGCCAGAGCATCCAGGACGCGGAACGTGTCGTCCTTGATGCCGTAGCCGGCCTGATCGTTGAAGACGCCGGCGAGCCTGTAGAGGACGGCGTCGACGTCAGGGCAGACGAGCAGACCCCAGAATTCGTCGTCGTCCGCCGTGTTGGCTATCACCGTGAGCTCGACCTCGGGCGCGACCGCCTGGATTCCGGAAGCCAGCTCTGCCCCGCCGGTGCCGCCGGCGAGCACGACGACTCTCAGCGGAACAGGTCCTCGGCCGCGGCACGGATGAGGTCCTTTCCCTTGCCGTCTCCGCTGAGATCGAGCCCGCGCAGGATCACCGCGGCGGTGCGGTCGGTCTTGCCCATCACCGGACCGGCCGCGGCGGCGATCTCATCGGCCACCGCCAGCACGGTCGCGCGAAGAGGCTTGCCATCGTCGTCAAGGGTGCCTCGGAGATCGACGACCGCCGGAAGGCCCGCCACACCCAGCGCCACGTTGACGATCCCAAGCCGCCACGGGCGGCCAAATGTGTCGGAAACGATCACCCCAACCTCGACCCCTGTGAGCGCGCGCAGCCTCTCGCGCAGGCGCGCCGCGCTTGCGTCGGGATCGACGGGCAGCAACGTGAGGACGTCGCGCCCACCGACGTTCGAATGGTCGACGCCAGAGTTGGCGCATACGAATCCGTGCCGCGTCTCGGTGATCAACACGCGTTCCGAGCGCAGCACGCGAACACTTTCATCCAGCACCACCTGGACCATTCGCGGATCGGGCCTGGCGACCAATCGGCTTGCGATCCGCGTGGCCTGGTCGCTTGCGGTGATGCTTGCCAGCTCCACGAGCCGTCCCTCAGCCTTCGACACCACTTTCTGGGCCACGACAAGGATGTCGCCTGCCTCGAGCTGAGTGTTGGCGGCGATCAGCTCGCCAAGGTCATCGCCAGGCCGCACCTCCGGCAGCCCGGTGACGCCGATCAGCTCGAGGCGTCTCACCCCGCGCGGCTGAGACGGGCGAGGTCGGCCGGCTCGTCGATGTCCAGGGCGAGGGCCTCGGACCGATGGACCGCGAACGACACCCCCTTGGCGCGAGCCTCCTCGCGGAACCTTGCGAGCGAGTCGTCTCCGAAGTGCATTCCCAGCAGCTGCGGCGGCCGCACATAGAGGGCATTCGTCCCGCCGCGCCCGAGGGCCGGTACTGCGACAGCCACGGGAGGCCTGAGTTTCGCCGCCGAGTCAAGGAGCTGGCGGACCGCAGCTTCGGTGACCAGCGGAAGATCGCTGGACAGGAGCAGCACCGCGTCTGCTCCTCCGTCGACAGCACGCTGGATACCCCGGTCGGCAGCGACGTTCTGTCCCTCCTCCCGCGGCTCGAGCACCACCTCGGCACCCCAGACGGCTGCCATCTCCGCCACCTCGTCGGCGCCGGCCACGACGAGCACGTGATCGCCTGCCCCCGCGGCCTGCACCGCCAACTGCGCGTTGCGCCGCGCGAGGGCTCTTCGGGACTTCGCCCCGAGAGCTGGCCGCAGCCGCTGTTTGGCTTCGTCGAAATCCTTGATCAGAACTACGACCCAGGTCTTCAATTCCGAGAAGCCCAGTACTTGCGAATCAGCGGCAGGATCTGGGCCCCGTACAGCTCGAGAAAGTGCGCCTGGCCGTCACCTGGCGAATGGAACACGAGATGGTTGAAGCCGAGGTCCAGGTACGGCCGAAGCTGCTCGAAATGCTCGTCAGGATCGCTAGATACGAGCCAGCGCCGGTCGGCCACGTCCTCGACTGTTCTGGCAAGGCGTTCCATCTCCCGCGGGTCGTCGATGCCGGCCTTGTGCTCGACCGGCAAGGCAAGCGACGCCCAGATCTTTGTGTCTTCCTTTGCCCGCGCACGATCGGTGTCGAACGAGACCTTCATCTCGATCATCCGGTCGAGATCTGCCGCGTCGCGCCCGGAATCTTTCGCACCATCGCTGAACGACGGCAGCAATTGCTCGGAGTAGAGCTCCATTCCCTTGCCTGAGGTGACGATCAGGCCGTCCGCGGCACGCCCTGCGTACTTGGCCACCTGCGGTCCTCCTGCGCCGATGTAGATCGGAATCGGTTCGGCCGGGCGATCGTAGATCGTCGCATTACGCGTGTGGTAGTACTCGCCGTCGAAAGTCACGGACTGGTCTGTCCACAACGTCCGGATCAACCGCACCGCCTCACGAAGTCGAGCGAAGCGCTCCCGGTTGTCGGGCCAGTGGATTCCCAGCGCACCTTCGTTCAGGTGCTCGCCGGTGCCGACGCCAAGAATCATCCGTCCCGGAAACAAACAGCCGAGCGTCCCGAATGCCTGCGCGACGATGGCGGGGTGGTAGCGGAACGTCGGCGTGTTGACCGACGTTCCCAGCGCCACCGTGCGCGTCCTCTCGCCAACCGCCGCCAGCCACGAAAACGCGAATGGGGCGTGGCCGTCCGAGTGCCGCCAGGGCTGGAAGTGATCGCTCACGAAGACCGAATCGAACCCGTTTTCCTCGGCCGCAACCGCGAAGTCGAGCAGCTCCCGCGGACCGAACTGCTCGGCCGACGCCTTGTAGCCGAGACGTAATGGCGGCGCCATTCAGTTCCGCTTCGTGTAGCGCTTCCAGCTGAACGCGACGCCGCTGATCACCGCGGCGACGACGACCACCACGAGCGCGACCAGGCTGCGGCTGTCGAAGTTGGCGATGCCGGCCGCGGTGAGCAGGATGAACGCGCCCAGCGCGATCAGCATCATCAGCACGAGCACGATCGCGCGGTGAATCTTCATTGCCTTCCCGCAAGCTTACCGACCATGACTTATGGGCAAGTCGTCCGGCTGGATTCGGTCACCTCGACGCAGGACGTGGCGCGCGACTTGCCCATCGGCTCGATTGTCG
>DATEGL010000028.1:0-17642 GCA_035280145.1 Candidatus Dormiibacterota bacterium
ACTCGTCCTGACCGGCGAAGCTCCGCCTCGATGTCGTCGACGATCGCACGCAACCGTTCAGGCGAGATGTCCCGCTTCTCGGTCGCCTTCTTCAGACCGGTGAACAGCTTCTGGGGGTCGAAGTCCTCGCGGCGCCCGTCCTTCTTGGTGACGTAGAAAGGCACCGCCTCGATTCGCTCATACGTCGTGAAGCGCTGCCCGCACTGCAGACATTCGCGCCTGCGGCGGATCGCCTCCCCGACCTCTGAGTCGCGGGAGTCGACCACCTTCAGGTCGTGGTGACCGCAGTACGGACAGCGCACACAAAACTCCTATCTATCCCGGCTACATGCGGTTCCGCAGGAAGGCCGGGATGTTGATGTCGCCGAGCTCCTCCAGGCCGAACTCGGGTCGCTCGATGGTACGACGCGCCGTTTCCTGTCTGGCTTCCTGCTGCGTCTTGCCGCCGAAGCCGGTGGCGATGACCGTGATCTTGATCTCGCCGGCCATCGTGTCGTCTCGGACGACGCCGAAGATGATGTTGGCGCCGGGGTCGGCCGCCGCGCGCACGATCTCGGCCGCCCTCTGCACTTCCTGCAAGGTGATGTCCTTGCCGGCGGTGATGTTGAAGAGGATCCCCTTGGCCCCGTCGATCGATGTCTCGAGCAGCGGGCTCGAGACCGCCTGCTTGGCGGCGTCTTCGGCTCGCGAGTCGCCCGCGCCGTGGCCGATTCCCATCAGCGCCTCGCCCGCGTTTTCCATGATTGCCTTCACGTCGGCAAAGTCGAGGTTGATGACACCTGGCTGCGTCACCAGGTCGGAGATGCCCTGCACGCCCTGGCGCAGCACGTCGTCGGCCATGCGGAAGGCTTCTTCCAACGTTGTCTTGGAGCTCGCGACCTGCGCCAGCCGGTCGTTCGGGATGACGATAAGGGCGTCGACCTGGCCGCGCAGCGCCTTGATACCTTCCTCGGCGGTGTCGTTGCGGATCCGGCCTTCGAATGCGAAGGGCCGCGTGACCACGCCGATGGTCAGCGCACCGGCCTCCTTGGCCAGCTCGGCCACGATTGCCGCCGAACCGGTCCCGGTGCCACCGCCCATGCCAGCGGTGATGAACACCATGTCCGATTCCTGGACCACCGCCGACAGCTCGGTGCGGCTCTCGTCGGCGGCGTCGCGGCCGCGAGTCCAGTCACCCCCGGCGCCCAGGCCGCGGGTGATCTTGTTGCCGATTTGAACTTTGACGTCGGCCTGGCAGCGCTCCAGCGCCTGCTTGTCCGTGTTGACAGCGATGAACTGGACCTTGAGCGCTTTCGAGATCATGCGATTGACCGCGTTGCCGCCACCGCCACCGGCGCCGACGACTTTGATCCGGGCACGTCCCTCGTGCAGCTCGCTCTCTTTCATGACGATCAGGTGATCCTCCTTCGGTTTTCGGTTTGCCATGGCGAGCTCAAGTTGGTTCCTGGTGTTTTCTCTAGAAAAAATCGCGCAGCCACCTCACTGTTTTTTGATACGTGTTCCCGAACGTGACGGGCTGACGCGTGTTTGCATGACCGTGGTCGTGCGCCCGCGCCCCCCACTTCACAAGCCCAGCCGCGACGGCGAACGAGGGTCCGTGAGCCTTGTCAGCCAGGCCCCCCAAGCTCCGGGGCTGGCCGAGCCGTGCCGATGTGTTGAACACGGCCTGCGCGGCATCGGTCGTGCCCATGAGACGCGACCCACCGCCGGCCACGATGACGCCGGCGGGGAGCAGCTGGTCGAACCCGCTCTTGCGCACCTCTTCGCGCGCCATGCGAAAGATCTCGACCAGCCTCGGGCCGATGATCTCGGCGAGGAAACGCCGAGGCAGCGCCTGGATCCGGTCGCCGCCGACCTGCCGGACCTCGACCTTTTCTCCGTTGTCGATGACCTCAGGCAGCGCGTGGCCGTAGTTGAGCTTCAGGTTCTCGGCCTCGTCGAGCGTAGTCCGCAAGCCGATCGCGATGTCGCTCGTGACGTGGTTGCCGCCAACCGGCAGCACGGCAAGGTGGCGTGCGGATCCGTCGTTGTAGACGACGACGCTGGTGGTGCCGGCGCCAATCTCGACGAGACATACGCCGAGCTCGACCTCCTGCTGAGTCAGCACCCCTTCGCCGGCGGCGAGCCCGGCGCAAACGACGTCCTCGACGTCGAAGCCCGCGCCGTGCACGCACTTGATGACGTTCTGGACCGCGGTCTGGGCGCCGGTGATGATGTTCGTCTCGACCTCGAGCCTGTGCCCGGTCATGCCGACCGCATCACGCACGCCGTCCTGGCCGTCCACCGTGTACGCGCGGGGGATGACGTGGATGACCTGGCGGTCGCTGGCCACGCTGACTGCACGGCTGGCCTCGACCACACGCTGGACATCGTCTTCGCCGATCTCGTGGTCGGGGTGCGCCACTGCGACGACACCGGTCGAGTTCTGGCTCCACAGATGCGTCCCGCCGAGGGAGACCACCACCGACTCGATGCGGTGTCCCGCCATGCGCTCCGCGGCGACCGTGGCGGCCTGGATCGCGCTGATGGTCTTGTCGAGGTTGACGACAACACCTTTGCGCAAGCCTTCGGAAGGACTCTCGCCCACGCCGAGGATGCTCAGAGGAGCAGCGGGCTCGTCAGACTCTGCTATGACCACCGCGACCCGGCTCGTGCCCAGGTCGAGACCGACGGTTTGCTTCCGCCGTGGCAAAACTGTGCTGGAACGCCTCCTGAAACGTCGAGATGTTGAGGGCGGGTTGCCGGGATTATATCGGCTCCCGGTAGGTTGCGGGACCAGATTTTGTGGTTGGCCCGCCTCCCAAGCCTAGGACTTGTGGTCGACCGCTACTTTTTGCAGGTCTGCTCCGCAGCGTTGATGCGGTTGACGTCCGGCTTCAGGAACTGGGCGATGGAGGCGAACTTCTGGAGCCCCTGGATGATCAGGTCCCGGCTGTTTGCCTGATACCCCTGGATCGCCAGTGACACACCCTGCTCCATCCCGTTCCAGTCGGACTTGAGCTGATCGACCTGCGGGCCGATGCAGGGTGGGATGTCGCGCTGGTTATGAGTGATGGCGTCCTGGACGTCCACCATCGCTTTGTCGAGCTTCATCAGGGCGTCCTTGCATGGAGGCGGCAGCGACGAGGTACAGCTCGACTGCAGAGCTGGGACCGCCTGGTCCGTCTCGGTCAACGACGGGCCAAGGTCGACGTTGAGGAAGCGGTCTGCCCTTTCATAGTCCGAGAGCAGCGGCGACGGCGTTACCTGGCTCGCAGCGTTGCCGCCGCCCAGGTTGCCCAGGAGCTGGCCACGGATTGCAAAACCGCCGCTGGCGAGGACGGCGATCAGCAACGCGACCGCGACATAGAACAGTGGGCGGCCGGCGGATCGAGGCGGTGGTTGCTGCCAGGCCGGAACCGGCTCCGGCATGTAGACAGCCTCCGGTGGGGCGGCCGGTTCGGCGGCGGCTGCACCTGGCGGGGTCGCCAGCCAGCTCGGCGCCTGGTCCAACCACTCGGGCTTTTGCGGGGAAGGCTCCGGCGCGGGCGCAGGCATCGGCGCAGGCGCAGGGACCGCCGCGGGAACTGGCACGGCTGACGCCGGCGCGTGGACCGGCTGCCAGGCCTGGCCGTCCCACCACCAATGTCCGTCTGGAGAAAGCTGCGGCCCCGGGACCCCGGGCGAAGCCATCGCGCGGGGATTCTAGGGTTAAGTGCGTCGCTTTAAGCCCACTTAACGCGGTGCGGATTGCTCCAAGCATCCTCTTGGCAAGCTCGCAGGGCGGGCCAAGCCCGGCGGCGGATCGTTGCTTGACGTGGAACGGGCAGCACTCGCTCTGGTCGGGGAGCCAACCGTCGAAATCGTGGTTCCCGTCCACAACGAGGAAGGCGACCTTGAACGCAGCGTGCGCCGGCTGCGGGGATACCTCGACGGTCGCTTCCCGTTCCACGCCACCGTCACCATCGCCGACAACGCCAGCACCGACACGACGAAGGCGATCGGATCGCGCCTCGCAGCGACCGTACCGGGTGTGCGTTACATGCGTCTCGACGAGAAAGGTCGTGGTCGCGCCCTGGGCGCGGCATGGCTGACCACTGCGTGCGACGTCGTGGCTTACATGGACGTCGATCTTTCCACCGACCTCGACGCACTCCTGCCGCTGGTAGCGCCTTTGATCAGCGGGCACAGTGACGTCGCCATTGGCAGCCGGCTTGCGCACAGCGCCCGCGTTCGGCGCGGATTGAAGAGAGAGGTGATCTCGCGCTGCTACAACGCAATTCTCCGGCTCGCCCTGGGGGCTCGGTTCAAGGACGGGCAGTGTGGCTTCAAGGCGGTGCGCGCCGACGTGGCTCGCCGACTCGTGCCGAGGATCGAAAACCGCTCGTGGTTCTTCGACACCGAGCTTCTGGTCCTCGCCCAGCGCGCCGGCCTCCGCATCCATGAGGTGCCGGTGGACTGGACGGATGATCTGGACTCCCGGGTTCAATTGATCCCGACGGCTATCGAAGACCTGCAGGGTGTCTGGAGGCTGATGCTCTCCGGCCCGTCACGGCTCGTTCGGTTCGGTGTCGTTGGCGTCACGAGCACGATCGCTTACGTCCTTATCTATCTCGTGATGCGCGAAGTCGCGCCGGCGTGGCTAGCCAACGTCATAGCGCTCGCGATGACGGCATTGGCAAACACGGCAGCCAACCGCCGCTACACGTTCCGAGTGCAGGGGCGCGACGGGATCGCGGGTGATTACGCCGCAGGACTGACCGCCTTCGCCCTCGCGCTACTGCTCACGTCCGCGGCTGGTGAAGCGATGCGCGCGGTCGCTCCCGACGCGCCACACGTAATCGAGGTCGCGGTGCTTACAGCCGCCAACCTGGTCGCGACCCTGTGCCGATACGTTCTATTCCGCGGCTGGATCGATGGGCGGCTACAGGTAGTGGCGGCGGATGGCGCCTAGGTTGTTGAAGATCCGAACGCCAAACGCGACGATCGCGGCGATCGACAGGTCGACCCCCAGCTTGTCGCCGAAGTAGGTCAGGCCGCCCGCCAGCGTCATGTTCGTGATGAGCCCGCTGAAGAACACGCGCGGCTCGAACGTACCGGCGATGTACGCCTTGAACGCACCGAAGATCGAGTCAAGGGCCGCCAGCAGCGCGACGGCCGTGTAGCGCGCGTATGTGATCGGAATCGTCACCGGCGAGAGGAGGCCGAGGACCACGCCCAGGATCGCGAATGCGACCGCGATGACGATTACTTGCATGGGTTCGAAAACGGCGAAGGCGACGGTGATGGCGGCGGCGTGGCGCCTGGCGCCGGCGTTGGCGCGGGAGGCTCGAGCGACTTGTACCCGACGGCAGGCTCGACGGGGTTCATCAGGTTGACGTACTCGAGGTCCACCGAATTGAAGTTGACCTGGCTGGTGATCGCTTTGAGCGCGGTCAGCTTGGCGCTCAGCGAGGCGAACTCCTCCGGCGTCAGCACGCGGCCAAAGTAAACCTTCCAGCCGCGCTTGGCGACCAGCGTCAGGTTGCCGCAGGAGTCGACGACGAACCGCGACACATCCTGGCCGATCAGGACCGGCAGGCCGCGCCGGATGTTGACCATCGCGGTCAGAAGCTGCGGATCGAGAGCGCGATCACCAACGCGCGGGTCGGCGCCGGCCGGTCCCTGAACCTCGACCAGGCCGCCGGCGTTGCCGGTGGCTCCAAGCACGATGGCCTGGCTCGACAGCAGGAAGAGCTTCGTCGAGACACCCGCGTGGTACGCCGCGACAGGATCCCACTCTCTGACCTGGATCACGACCGTGTCGGGGAGCTGTGGCTGGACGACCGCTGAGCGGATCCACACCTGGTTGAGGAGGCGCTGCTGGGACGAAGTGCCGTCGATGGAGATGATCGAGGCGTCGCCCGAGAGACCCGCGGCTCGGGTGATCTGCTCGGACGACATGTGGCGTGAGCCCACCACGTGCACGTCGCGCACCGCCAGCGCGGGGCCAAACCAGAGCCAGCCAAGCAATACGACCTCGACTGCCGCCGTCAGCGCGGCGAGAGCCCGCCATATCCAGTTCACGTCCGGCTCTTTGAGCGCGCGTTCCGACCTTGTCCAGAGCTGCCCCCGCAGCGGTTCGGTCCGTTCGACGCCCCGCGGCCAGGGCGCCCTGGGAAGGATTGAACGCCGGCGGCGAAACCTCACTTCGCGACCGGCCCCACGTGGCGTTGCCGGCGGCCGACCGCATGAGTGACCAGGCGCTGGCACAGCTCGTCGAAGGCAATCCCGGCTGCGCGCGCCGCGTCTGGAAGCAGGGAGAGCGCGGTCAACCCGGGCACGGTGTTGACTTCGAGCACCCATGGTGTGCCGCGTGCGTCGACGATGATGTCTACTCGCGCCATGCCCGAGCATCCGAGCTCGATGAAAGCTCGCGCCGCCGCCTCCGACGCCGCCACTCGCGCCGCCTCTGGAATGCGGGCGGGGATGATGTGGTGCGACTTCCCGGCCGTGTACTTGGCGTCGTAGTCGTAGACCGGGTTCTCGCTGACGATCTCGAGCGTCGGCAGCACCTGCAGTTCGGGCGTCGCCAGCACGCCGATCGTGATCTCGGTGCCGGCGGCGAAGCGCTGGGCCAGCACGCGGCGGTCGTAGCGACCGGCGAGCACGAGACCGCTCGCCACCTCGTCGGCGTCGTGCGCGATGGTCAGGCCAATGGTCGATCCCTCGCGCACGGGTTTGACGACGAGTGGAAATCCGAGCTTCGTCACCAGTCGTTCGACCACGTCGGCCGAAACACCCTCTTTGACTTCGAGCTCATCGAACTCGGGCACGTGCAGGCCGATCCCGGTGAGCGTCCGGCCGGCGCGAGCTTTGTCCATGCAAAGCGCCGAAGCCAGGACGCCGGAGCCGGTGTAAGGAAGCCCGAGAAGCTCGAACATCCCCTGCACCGTGCCGTCCTCGCCCAGCCGGCCGTGCAGCGCGTTGAAGACGCAGTCGAAATCGCCGTCACGCAGCACATCCCACGTGTGATCGTCAAGGTCGACCTGAGTAACGGCATGCCCACGGCTTCGGAGTGCGTTCGCCACCTGTTCACCGGAACGGAGTGACACCTCGCGTTCGGCCGACTTCCCTCCGCGCAGAACCGCGATCTTCACTGCCAGCGACCCACCATCTCGACCTCGGGTTCCAGCTGTGCTCCGAAGCGTCGCTTGACTTCGGCCATGACGCGCTCGATCAGACGCCTCACGTCGGCTGCCGTCGCGCCGCCTTCGTTGACGATGAAGTTGCCGTGCAGCTGCGAGACCACCGCAGCGCCCTCGCGGGCGCCTTTCAGCCCCGCGGCCTGGACCAGGCGGCCAGCCGAATCGCCGGGCGGGTTTGTGAACACGCTGCCGCAGTTCTTGGTCTTGATCGGCTGGGTCTCGTTGCGCTCTCTCGTGAGCCGGGCCATCAGCTGCTTTGCCTCTTTTCCATCACCGCGCTCGAGCTGGACCGTCGCGCTGGTCACCAAGGCACCTTTCAACCGCCCATCGCGCAGCGCCGAGGTGCGGTAGCCCAACGCGAGATCGGCGAGGTCCCAGCTCGCCTTGCCTGTGCCCGGCACGTAACCGTCGACCTCGACCAGGACCTCGCGCATCTCCTTGCCCCAGCACCCGGCGTCCTGGTAGACGGCGCCGCCGACCGTGCCTGGGACGCCGATCGCAAACTCGAAGCCGCGCAGGTCGGCGTCGGCCACGATTCGCGCCAGCCGCATCATCTTCAAGCCCGCGCTTGCGCGCACGCGTGTGCCGTCGATCCGGTGCTCGCGGTTGACCACCCGGACGACGAGCCCATCGAACCCGCGGTCGGCGATGAGCAGATTCGTGCCCGCGCCGAGCAGGAAGTACGGAATGCCGCGCTCAAGGCATCCGTCGACGGCTTTCTCGATCGCCTCAGGGCGGGCCAGCTCGACGAAGAAGTCTGCCGGGCCTCCGATGCCGAACGACGTGCGCGAAGCGAGCGGCTCATTCTCGGTGACGCTGGGCAGCTGGCGCAGCCATGCGAGGTTAGTCTTTGTGCGCCAGCTCATCGCCCAACCTCTTGATGTCGCCAGCGCCCATCAGCAGGACGAGGTCGTCGGCACCGACGATCTCCTCCAGTGCTTCCTTCGCCTTGTCGAAGTCGCCTACATAGATGCCATTCGGGACCTGGTGCGCGAGGTCTGACGCGAGCACGCCGGAAACGTTCTCTTCGCCGGCGCTGTACGTGTCGAGGATGTAGACCCGGTCGGCACCCCCGAACGACCGCGCAAAGTCGTGCATGAGCGCGTTCAGGCGCGAGTAGCGGTGCGGCTGGAACACGACAAGCAGGCGTCGGTGACGCAGCTCGCGCGCTGCCTCGATGGTGGCGCGAACCTTGGTCGGGTGGTGCGCGTAGTCGTCATACACGGCCGCGCCCTGGAAGACCCCAAGAAACTCCATCCGGCGATGCGCTCCCGGAAAGGTATGCAGCGCAGCGGCGATGTCGGCGAACTTGACGCCGAGCTCCAGCGCCATGGCCGCGGCAGCGGTGGCGTTCTGAATGTTGTGCCGTCCTGGCTGGCGAAGGTTGACGTGACCGAGCAGGTCGGTGCCGCGATGGATTGGAAATGGCCGCACCGGCTCGGATCGGTACGTGGCGCCGTGACGGAACCCGTACGTGACCTTGCGAGCTTTCGGCCGCAGCTCGCGAGCCAGGTCGTCGTCCGCGCACAGCACCGCCAGTCCGTCGGCTGGCAGGCCCTCGATGAACCACTGGAAAAGATCGCGCACCGCGCTCACGTCCCGAAAGTGATCCGGGTGATCCAGCTCGATGTTGGTGACGATGGCTCGCCTTGGGTGGTGCAGGGTGAGCGTGCCGTCCGACTCGTCGGTTTCCGCGACCAGCCACTCCGACTGTCCCGCGCGGGCGCTCGAGCCATCGCCGACCAGGACGGTCGGGTCATAACCGGCGGTGACGAGGATGTGACCGACCATGTGCGTGACCGTGGTCTTGCCGGCGGTGCCGGCGACCGCGATCGAGTCGCTCTCATTGATCAGCTGCGCGAGCATCTCGGCGCGACTCACTGTCTTGACGCCCATTGCCCGCGCCGCGTCGAGCTCCGCCGAGCGCTTGATGGCGCCGCTGTACACGAGGAGGTCTTTGCCCAGGACGTGTTCAGGGTCGTGGCCGAGGACGAAGTTCACGCCGGCCTCCTCGAGCTCGTCGGTCGTCTCCGACTCCTTCAAGTCGCAACCACTGACATCGTCCGCGCGAGCAAGGAACACGCGTGCGAGCGCCGACACGCCGGCGCCGCCGACGCCCATCAGGTGCACCCTCACTTATCCGCCACCTCGTGCAGAACTGCGAGCACTCGCTGCGCGGCGTCTCGACGACCGGCGGCGGCTGAGGCCGTCGCCATCGCGCGCAGACGGCCGGCGTCCAGTGCGTCGATGGTGCGCACCAGGCTGTCACCGGTCAGAGCGGCGTCCCTTATCTGGACCGCGGCGCCGGCCGCCACCATGGCATCCGCGTTCTCCTCCTGGTGACCACCGCCGAAGGTGCCGGGTACGAGAAGCAGCGGGAGACCCACTGCGGCTGCTTCGGCGATCGTCCCCACGCCCGCCCGACCGACGACGAGGTCGGCGCGCGCGAGCAACGCGGGCATGTTGTCAGTGAAGGTCAGGCCGCGGTAGCGCTCGTGCTCGTGCTTGGCGATGCCCTCGCGGCCCTGCTCCCCTGCGACGTGCACGACCTCTTCGAATCGCTCGCACAACGCCTCGAGCGCCGCCCACACCGCCTCGTTGATGTGACGCGCGCCCTGGCTGCCGCCGGTGATGAGCAGACGCCGAGGCGGCGCGTTCGGCGTGCGTGGCACAAAGCCTTCCCGAAGCGGAACGCCCGTCAGGACGATGTTTGTGCCAGGCAATCGCTTCTCGGTGCCGGGCAGCGTTGTGCAGACGGCAGCGGCCCGACCTGCGAAATATCGCGTGGCAAGACCTGGCCTCACGTCCTTCTCATGGAGGACGTAGGGAATCCGCATCTGGCGCGCGGCCATGACCGCGGGCGCCATCACATAACCGCCCATGCCGAGCACGACGTCGGGTCGGAAACGATCGAGGATGCGACGCGCGCCGAGGAGAGCGGCTGGTGCGAGGATCGGCAGCGCCAGGTTTTTCCACGGCGCGTCGCGATCGAGCCCGCGAATCCGGACCGTAGCCAGCGCAAGGCCGGCAGCGGGCACGAGACGCTCCTCGGGTCCGCCCTTGCGCCCGACCATGAGCAGACTCCCATCCGGCTCTTCAGCGAGGAACGCTCGCGCCACGGCGAGCGCCGGATACAGGTGCCCGCCTGTCCCGCCGCCAGCGACCAAAAGCCTCATCTGATCCCCGATTGTTCCGCAAGACGGAGCCCGACCCTCGGCGGGCGATGCTCAGCACCAGGCCGACCCCTGCCAGGGTCGTCGCCAGGGCCGTGCCTCCGTAGCTGAAAAAAGGAAGCGGAACGCCGGTGATCGGCAGCGTGTTGGTCACGGTCGCCATGTTGAGGAGCGCCTCGAAGGTGACCCACGTCGTCAGCGACGCGGCAAGGGCCATACCGAACCTGTCCGGCGCCCGCAGCGAGGCCCGGTAGCCGCGCGAGCCGAAGACAAGGAAGCCGAGCATGACCAGCGTCGTGCCGATGAGCCCGGTCTCTTCGCCGATGATCGCGAAGATGAAGTCGGTGTGCGCCTCTGGAAGCCAGCCGTACTTCTCGATCGAGTGGCCTATGCCGACACCGAAAATACCGCCCGAGGCCAGTCCGTAGAGCGATTGGGTCGCCTGGAAGCCCGCGCCGAGAGGATCCGCCCACGGATTCCTGAACGCGCTCAACCTCCCCATTCGGTACGGCTCCAGCAGCGTGACGGCCACGAAGGCCAGGCCGAGGCCGGCGACGAGCAGGATGATGTGGCGCAGGCGGCCGCCGCCCGCCCAGTAGGCGCTCACGAAGATCGCGACGGTGACGATGGCGGTTCCCAGGTCTCGCTCCAGGAGCAGCAGAACCAGGACGCCCGCCAGCATCGCAACGAACGGCACGAAGACGTGCTGGAAGTCGCCCATGCGCTGGGAATTGCGGTCGATCCAGTGGGCGATGAAAACCGCGAACGCGAGCTTGCCGAGCTCGGAGGGTTGGAACGTCCCAAGGGGCCCGGCGTCGAACCAGCGCCGCGCACCGTTGACCGTCACGCCCAGGTGCGGTACGAGCAGGAGCAACATCAGGAGAGCCGCAGCGACGGCACCAGCGGGCGCCAATGGCCGAATGCGCCGGTAGTCCAGGCGGGCCAGCACCAGGAGCGCGACGAAGCCGATCAGCAGCCAGCCGGCCTGGCGCTCCGCGTAATAGAAGGTCGACTGGTGCTGGTTGTACGCGAACGCGACGCTCGCGCTCGTGACCATGACCAGCCCCGCCGCGCAAAGGGCCACCGTGGTGAACAGCAGCAGCCGGTCCGGCTGTGGGCGCTCGGTTCTGGCGACGCTCACGCGGCATACCGGTGGCGGACCAGCTCCTTGAACTGGTTGCCGCGGTCCTCGAAGTCTTTGAACATGTCGAAGCTCTTGTAGGCCGGGCTGAGGAGCACCACGCCGCCCGGGCGCGCACGGTCCGCGGCGATCGACACCGCCTCTTCGAGCGAGCCCGCACGGAAAACGTGCGGATGGGCATTCAGGGCCTCGGCCAAATCGCCGGCCGAAGCACCCATCAGGATCACCGCCTCGGTGTTCGCGAGCGCGTCGGCGACCCAGTCGCGCAAGTCGAACCCCCCGCCGTAGCCGCCGGCGATCAGGATCAACGGCGAGCCGTGAAACGCGGTGAGCGCGACTCGGCCGGCATCTGGATTGGTCGCCTTCGAGTCGTTGTACCAGCGAACCCCGCCCCACTCGCCGACCAGCTCGAGCCTGTGCTCCACTCCCTTGAAGGAGCGGATCGCATGGTTGATCGCGTCGTCGCTCAGCCCTGCGATGCGTCCGATGGCAGCCGCGGCCAGCGCGTTCTCCATGTTGTGGCGTCCGGGCAGGGGCATCGGTGGAAGCGGCTGATGCTCTTCAAACCACACAACGTCACCTGACGCTCGCGAGGCAAGCTGCTTCACGAGCGGGTCGCCGCCGTTGAGGACTGCGTAGTCGGCATGCTCGATGGCGCGTGCCTTCAGGTCGACGTAGCGCTCCAGGTTCCCGTGTCGATCGAGATGATCGGGTGTGATGTTGAGAATCGCGCCGACATGAAGACGCGGCCGCTCAACCGATTCGAGCTGGAAGCTGGACAGCTCGAGCACGACCCAGTGCTCCGGCGTGATGTCGTCGACACGATCAAGAACGGTGTCGCCGATGTTGCCGCCGACGATCACCGGCCGTTTCCCGGCCGCCAGCACGTCTCCCGTCAACGCGGTCGTGGTCGTCTTGCCGTTGGTGCCGGTGACGCCGACTACCGTGCCTCGACACAGCTTGAGGAACAGATCGATCTCGCTCGACACGGCAATGCCTCTCGCCCGCGCGTCGTTCAGCAGCTTTGAGTCCCACGGCACGCCGGGGCTTGCGTAGACCACGTCGACTCCCTGCAGTGCGGAGGCGTCGTATCCGCCGGTGTGCAGCTCGATGCCAGGCGGCATCTGGCTGAGAGTCTCGCTGAGATCAGCGGCGGTCTTGCGATCCACAACGAGCACGTCCTCGCCGTGGGACGTGAGATACCGCGCGAGCGCCACGCCGCTGCGTGCCGCGCCCACGACCAGGGCGGTCAACCCAGAAGCTTCACGAGAGCGACCGCGGCGAGCGCGGAGACCGCGCCTGCGCCCCAGAAAGAAAGCGCTATGCGGTTCTCAGACCAACCCTCGTGATGGAACGTGTAGTGGATCGGGGTCATGGTGAAAACGCGGCGTCCGCCGCTGGCTTTGAAGTAAGCCACCTGAATGATGACAGACAGGGTCTCGAGCACAAACACGAGATCGACGATTGGAAGCAGCAGGATCGCCCTTTGCTGGATGGCCATCGCTGCCAGGGCGAAGCCGATGGCCAGCGCGCCGGTGTCGCCCATGAACACTCGCGCGGGATAGCGATTGAAGAGGAGGAATGCGGCCACGCCGCCACACAGCGACATCGCGACGGCTTTCTCGCCAGCCGGTGCGTGTGGCAGCAGCAGCGCGGTCGCCGCGACGGCGATGAGCGACAGCCCGGCGGCCAGGCCGTCCATGCCGTCGGTGATGTTGACGGCGTTGGCGCTGGCCACGAGCGCCGCCACGGCCAGCGGCAGCCACCACAGCGATTGGCCCTGAAGCGCCATCACAGCGACGGGAATCGCAAGCACGAGCTGGATCGGCAGCTTGAGCCGCGCAGGAATGCCGATCGAACCACGACGCAGCTTGCTCAGGTCGTCGAAGAGGCCGATGGCGGCGCCGGCGAACAATCCGGCAACGGCCGGCCAGGCGCCGGCGTGCCCGGCGATCGTTGCCAGCAGGCCGCCGGCAATGCCCAGCGCCACGAAAAGGATCCCGCCCCCTGTCGGCGTACCCGCCTTCTTCTGGTGTGACTCAGGGAGCTCTTCCTGGATCACCTGCCCTGCGCGCAGCCGGCGGAGCTCGAGGATGACGACCGGATACAGGACGACGGCGATGACGAACGCGACGACGAAGGTGATGACGTCGAAGATCAACCGGCAGCGAGCTCCTGAACCAGCTCGTCAAGGCGCACACCGTGCGACGCCTTGATCAGGACTCGGTCACCAGGTTGGGCATTGCTCCTGACCCAGGCCGCCGCAGCCGCCCGGTCGGGCACGATCTCTGCGCCGGCCGATTCGGCCATCGCCCGCGCGTGCTCACCCTGGACGACCGCGACTTTGCTGAAGATCTGCCCGGCGCGCTCGCCGATCCGGCGGTGCTCTTCTTTCGAGAGTGATCCCAGCTCACGCATCTCGCCCAGCACGGCAAGCAGCCGAGCCGGCCGCGGACCCGAGGCGACCGTCTCGAACGCGGCCAGCATCGACTCAGGGCTGGCGTTGTACGCGTCGTCGATGATGCTGTAGCCACCGGCAGCGGCGACCTCCTGAAGCCGGTGCTCCACCCTGACCTCCGCCAGCGACTCGGCGCCGGCCGCAAGCGGCACGCCGGCGAATTCCCCGGCCGCCAGGGCAGCCGCTGCGTTCACGGCCTGGTGGCGGCCGTCGAGGGCCAGGCGCACCTCGACGTCGCGAATCGAGAATCGAGAGCCACCGCCGCTCATTGCTTCGTATCCCTCGACCCGATAGTCACCGTGTTCGTGGCCGAAGCTCGCAACACGGGCAGAGGTCATCTGTGCGAGCAGGGGAAAGAACTCGCCGTCCGCGTTGAGAATCGCAAGTCCTGCCTCAGGCAGTGCGGCAACGAGCTCGCCCTTCGCGCGCGCGAGCTCCGCGAGCGAGCTGAAGAACTCCATGTGAACGACGCCGATGTTGGTAACGATGCCGATGACGGGCCTGGCGAGCGCGGCCAGCCTGTTGATGTCGCCCGCCCGCTGCATGCCCAGCTCGAGCACGAGCGCCGAGTGATGCGGCTCCAGGCTGAGGATCGTGAGCGGCACGCCCGTCTCGGTGTTCAGGTTGCCCTTCGTGCGCAGCACGTTGAAGTGCCTGCCCAGGATCGCGGCAACCATCTCCTTGGTCGACGTCTTGCCGTTGCTTCCAGTGACCGCAACGACCAGAGGCTGCACGCGACGGAGCGCGTGCGCCGCAAGGGCGAACAGAGCGTTCCAGGTGTCCGACACGACCACTTCGACGACGCCCGGAGCGATGGGGGCTTTTCGCTCCACCACCACTGCTGCCGCGCCGCGGGACACGGCGTCGGCGATGAACTCGTGACCATCCTTCTCGGCGCCGCGCAGCGCGAAGAACAGGCCGCCTTGCGTCACCTGACGCGAGTCGGTGTGAAAGGTCGTGAACGTTTCGCCGACCTGCGTGCCTCCGACCTCGCCACCGCCGGTCGCCTCGAGGATCTCGAGGAGACTCAGTCTCATGCATTAAGTAGAACTGTTAGTGGCCGTTCGGCGTTATGTGCCAGTCGACGACCATGGTCTGGGCGATAACCTTCCAGATCGGCTCCGCGGTCAGGTAGCCGTCGTTCAGGGTCCAGTCCTGGTCGGCGCCGGGGTAGTGCGGCTTGCGCACGACTACCAGCATCGTGAAGCGTGGGTGGTCTGCCGGCAGGAAGCCAACGAAAGAGGTCCACACGTCCTGCGTGTACTGACCGTTGACCGGGATCTGCGAAGTGCCCGTTTTGCCGGCCTGGTTGAGCTCGAAGCCCCTGATCCGCGACGTCCAGCCCGAGCCGGTTTGCACGACCTGCTTCATCATGGCGTTCATCTTCGCCGCCGTCGCGGCGCTGACGACCTGGCGTTGAGGCTGCAGCAGAAGCGGGTTGATCTGGGCGCCGACGCGCTCGACAACGTGCGGCGGTGCGTACTTGCCACCGTTCGCAATGACGTTCACGGCGGCCAGCATCTGGACCATGTTCACGTCGATGCCCTGGCCAAAAGATGCGGTCGCATACTGCGAGTCGCTCATCTGCTCAGCCTTCGGAGGCAACAGCACATTCTCGCCTCCGACGTCGATGCCGCTTGGCTGCGTCAGACCGAAGGCTTGAAGGTTGGAGTAGAAGGCGGCGTGACCTTCGGCCTGCATCGCTTTCATGGCGCCCACGTTGAGCGAATGTGCGAGGACGTACGTGAAGTCGATGTTGCCGTGGTTGCGGCGGTCCCAGTCATAGATCCGATAGCCGCCGACAGTCAGCACACCGGGGTCGTTGATCACCGTGTCGGGCGCGATGGCGCCCGCGTTCATGGCGCCCGACAACGTGACGACCTTCATCACAGAGCCTGGCTCGTACACATAGCTGACGGCGTTGTCCTTGAACAAGGCGGGGTCGGTGTGGTTGAAGTCGTTGGCGTTGTAGCTCGGGTAGTCGGCCCAGGCGACGATGCCGCCTGTCGACGGATCCATGATCAGCACGCTCCCGCTCTCGGCGTTGTCGCGCTTGACGCCGTCCGCCAGCGCTTGCTCGGCCGCGTACTGGATGTTGGCGTCCAGTGAAAGAACGAGATCCTGACCGTTGACCGGGTCTTGATGCGTGTGGGTGCTGAGCACGATCTCGTTGTTGGCAAGGTCGCGATAGCTCGAGATGTAACCGGGAGTCCCGGCGAG
Organism: Candidatus Dormiibacterota bacterium; assembly: GCA_035280145.1. GTDB lineage: Bacteria > Chloroflexota > Dormibacteria > Dormibacterales > Dormibacteraceae > 40CM-4-65-16. The sequence goes on from DATEGL010000028.1 coordinate 16,159, forward strand.
GGTCTTCTGGTACTTACCCTCCAGTCCGTAATTCCCGTCGCCGTTCCAGTCCACAAAACCAATGAGGTTCGCCGCCAGTGACGTCCCGGGGGCGATGCCGGGCAGGTAGGAACGCTGCGTCTCTTCCTCTAGACCGACACCCTGCAGCTTGAGGGCGCGCAGCTGGTCCGCCTTGGTCTTCGCAAACCGCCTCTTGATGTATGCGAACTTCGACGCTGACTCGAGCGTCGTCATCGTCTTCGACTTGTCGACGCCGAGCACCGACGAAAGCGCTGAGGCGACCCGGTCTCGCTCGGCGGCCGGGATCTGGTCAGGCGAGACGAAAGCGGAGTACACGGTTGTGTTGACGACCAGCTGTGTCAGGTTTCGATCGAAGATCGCTCCGCGCAGCGCGGGCAGCTCGACGTACTCGCGGTACTGCGCCTGCGCCTGCATGGCAAGGCGTCCGTGCTGGACTACCTGCCAGTAAGCCAGGCGGCTCCAGATCATGCCGGCCAGGATCAGCGCCACGGCGAGTATCGACAGGATGCGCAGGCGCGCCGAACCCACGCGCTCGACTCGTCCGGGGCGTCTCGCGGAGAGCGCCCTTGTGCTCAACCTAGCGCCTGGTGGCCGCCATCACGTCGCGCGTTCCGCCGATGGTGTTGACGACGACGGCGACCGCGCGCATCCAAAGCGGCGTCGTGTCTGTTGGCGAATCGCCGACCGGGGCGAAAATGTCGATCGCGACCGGCTGACCGGCGACGTAGCTCGACGGCACGACGCGCTGCATGCCGCTCTGCGCCGCTTGCTTTTGAACCTGGGCCGGCGCGTGTAGGGTCACTTCCTGGTACCGCAGCTGGTCCTGCTCGGCGATCAGCTGGCGCTGCTGGTCCTGCAGACGGCTGATGTCATATGACGCCTGCGTGATCTGCGCGGCGAGCGCGAGATAGAAGAGCAGCGCGATGACCGCGGCGCCGACACCGAAGTAGGCGTGGCCGAACTTGTTCAGCCGCAGACGCTCGGCTGCGACAGCGCCGGCGACCTGGACGAAACCGCGCGTGCGCCGTCGCCTCCTCGGGGGAGCGCTGACGTGCGGCGCAGCTCCGGCAGGGCCGAGGCGGCGTCGGGCCAATATTCGGGTTGAAGTCAAGACGTAAACCTCGTCCTTTGCTGGAGCTGGCTGTGATGGCGCCTGGCGATCGGAGGGGTTGGGCCGATCGCCAGGACTTGAGGAGTCTTAGATGCGTTCCGCGACCCGGAGGCGGGCGGACCGGACGCGGGGGTTGGCGGCCACTTCCTGCTCGGAGGGCCGCACGGGATGCCGCGTGACGATGCGGAGGCCGGCCCGGTGGCCGCAGGTGCAGACTGGCTGCTGGGGTGGGCAGATGCAGTCCTTGGACTCGACGTTGAAGAATGACTTGACCAAGCGGTCCTCCAGGGAGTGGAAGCTGATCGTCGCCATACGACCACCGGGCTTGAGTGTCGAAAGAGCTGCTCGGATT
>DATEGL010000029.1:0-8056 GCA_035280145.1 Candidatus Dormiibacterota bacterium
CGTCGTCTACAAGGGCCTCATGGCGGGCACGCGCCTCGGCGACTTCTACCTCGACCTGGCGGACGAGACGTGCGAGAGCAAGCTGGCCGTGTTCCACCAGCGCTACTCGACCAACACGATGCCCGACTGGCGGCTCGCGCAGCCGTTTCGCATGCTGGCGCACAACGGCGAGATCAACACGATCACAGGCAACCGCGCCTGGATGCGAGCGCGCGAGTCTGAGCTCGAGCCCGAGCTGCGCGGGGCGATCTGGCCTGACGGATCGGACTCGGCCTCCCTCGACAACGCGCTCGAGCTGCTCGTGCAGCGCGGCTGGGAGGTCAGCGAGGCGTTGATGAGCCTCGTGCCCGACGCGTGGGAGGGCCGCGGCGACATCGCGGCGCCGGTCCGCGACTTCTATCGCTACCAGTCGATTCGCTTCGAGCCGTGGGACGGACCGGCCGCGCTGGCGTTCAGCGACGGAGTGGTCGTTGGTGCTGCGCTGGACCGGAACGGACTGCGACCGCTGCGCTGGCAGCGCACCCGGCAGGGCGTCGTTGCGGCCGCTTCTGAAGCCGGCGTCGTCACGATGGCACCCGAGGACGTGGTCGAGCGCGGCCGGTTGGGTCCGGGCCAGCTGCTGCTGGTCGACACGCGCGACGGAACTTTGCTCCGCGACTCAGACGCGAAGGAGCGCGCCGCGGCGCGTCACGACTACGGCCTGCTCGCGGACCGTGTGCTCGTTCCGGTCGAGCGGCACCACGTCGAGCTCGAGCCGCTCGAGAACCTGGCTGAGCTCCGCGCGCTGCATGGCTGGGGCTTCGAGGATGTGAAGTTCGTCGTCGACGTGATGGCGGAGTCGGGTGCGGAACCCGTGTACTCGATGGGCGACGACATTCCCATCGCACCGCTTGGCCACACTCCGCGTCGCCTTTACGGCTACCTGCGGCAGCGATTTGCCCAGGTGACCAATCCTGCGATCGATTCGCTGCGCGAGAAATCGGTGATGTCGCTTCGTGTGTTGCTTGGCACGCGGCGGCGGACGCTCGAACCGGAAGGCGGCGCTGACTACGAGCTCACACGTCGCCATCACCCGGCGGTGCCAACAGAAGAAAAGCTGCTGGAGCTCGAGTCACCGGTGCTCGGCGCCGCCGAGCTCGCGCGGGTCCTGGAAGACGCAGTCGTCATAGACGCGACATACGCGCCAGACGAGTCGCTGCGCTCAGCGCTGCAGCGGCTGCGAGCAGAGGCGGAAGCAGCGCAGGGCATCATCGCCCTGAGCGACAGGCGTTCCGGACCAGGCCGGCTGCCGGTGCCGATGGCCCTCGCGGTTGGCGCCGTGCACACGCATCTGTTGAACACCGGCCGTCGCCTGGCCACGGACATCGTCGCTATCGCCGGCGACGCGGTCGACGTCCACGACGTTGCGTGCCTCATCACCGTCGGCGCGTCCGCGGTCCATCCGTATCTCGCGTTCGCAACCTCGGGCGATCAAGCCATCCCGCGTTACCGCAAAGCGCTGGAGGCCGGCCTGCTCAAGGTCATGGCGAAGATGGGCATCTCCGGCGTGACGAGCTACCACGGCGCCGAAGTCCTGGAGGCACTCGGGCTTGGCGCGGAAGTCATGGAGCTGTGCTTCCCTTCGGTGCCGTCTCACGTCGGCGGCGCAAATCTCGATGACATCGAGCGCGCCGCGCGCTCGCGGCCCGAGGCTGCGCCCGATCACGGACGCGTGAGATTCCGCAAGGCGGGCGAGCATCACGCGTACAACCCGCTGGCCGTGCGCGCCGCGAAGAAAGCCGCGCAAACCGGCGATGTCGAGGCGTATCGCGAGTGGCGCCGGCTGTCGGGCATGGGCGAGCCCCAGTCGTTGCGCGAGCTGATGAAGATCAAGGAATGTACGCAGCCGGTTCCGCTCGAGGAGGTGGAACCGGCGACCGACATCGTGAAGAGATTCGTCAGCACTGCGATGTCACTCGGAGCGCTGTCGCCTGAGGCGCACGAGGCCCTCGCCATCGCGATGAACCAGGTTGGGGCACGCTCCAACTCCGGTGAGGGAGGCGAAGACCCCGATACGTACGACGATGACTACGGAGTCAGACGCGACAACCGGGTGAAGCAGGTCGCGTCAGCTCGATTCGGAGTGACCCCGCGCTACCTGAAGCGCGCGGACGAGCTGGAGATCAAGATCGCGCAGGGCTCCAAGCCGGGCGAAGGCGGCCAGCTCCCCGGCCTGAAGGTGACGAGCCTGATCGCGCGACTCCGCCATGCGCAGCCCGGCATGCAGCTCATCTCGCCGCCGCCGCATCACGACATCTATTCGATCGAAGACCTGGCGCAGCTGATACACGATCTCAAGACGGTCAACCCTTGCGCCCGCATCGGCGTCAAGCTCGTCTCCGAAGCAGGTGTGGGCACGATCGCCGCCGGGGTCGCGAAGGCACACGCCGACTACATCCTCGTCTCGGGCCACGACGGTGGCACCGGCGCCTCGCCGCTCTCGTCGATCAAGAATGCCGGCTCGCCGTGGGAGCTCGGTTTGGCAGAGGCCCAGCAGGTTCTGGTCGCGAACCGCCTGCGCGAGCGCGTGAGCCTCCGTACCGACGGCGGCCTGCGCAACGGACGAGACATCGTCGTTGCCGCCCTGCTTGGCGCCGAGGAATTCGGCTTCGGCACCGGAGTGCTGGTCGCGCTCGGGTGCGACATGGCGCGGCAGTGCCACCTCAACACCTGCCCCACCGGCATCGCGACCCAGCGCGAGGACCTGCGCGCGAAGTTCGAGGGCCGGCCCGAGCACGTTATCAACCACCTGTTCTTAATCGCCGAGGACGTGCGCGAGCACCTCGCGCTGCTCGGGGCGCGCTCGCTCGAAGAGGTGGTGGGCAAGGTGGAGCTGCTCGAACAGGGATCAGGCAGCCTCGACCTTTCTTATGTGCTGGCTCCGACAGACGCCGGGATGCCCAGGAGACGCTTGTGGAAGCGCAACGGTCCGACGCCTGCCGGCGGTGGCGCCAGCGGCGCCATCGACAACTCCCAGCGAACGGTCGGCGCCGGCCTGGTGCGGGGCGAACGGCGCGCGTATCGAGGAAGTGCGGGCCAGAGCTTCGGCGCCTTCCTCGATCACGACGTCGAAATCACTCTGGAAGGCCAGGCCCAGGATTACGTGGGAAAGGGCATGGGCGGCGGCGTCATCGCGATCAGGCCGTTTGCGGGCGACGCAGGCGATGATCCAGTGCTTGCCGGGAACACCATCTGCTACGGCGCCACTGGCGGCCGGCTCTTCATCGCCGGCCGGGCCGGCGAGCGCTTCTGCGTGCGCAACTCCGGGGCGGTGGCTGTCGTAGAAGGCGCCGGCGATCACTTCTGTGAGTACATGACCGGCGGCGTCGCCGTCGCGCTCGGCCCCATCGGCTGGAACGCGGGCGCCGGCATGACGGGTGGCGTGGCCTATGCCGTCGAGTGGCGCCAGCTCAACCCGGACAGTGTCGTGGCGCGGGAAGTGCCTGCCGAGGATGCGGCCGAGCTTCGAGCGCTGGTCGAGGAGCATCATCGCCGCACCGGGAGCAAGCTGGCGGCGGAAATGCTCAGCGACTGGGACGCGACCGTCAGTCGATTTCGTCAGATCGTCCCGCTCGCTCCCACCGCGGTGGCCGAAGCCCCGGCGGAGAGCCCTAAAGAGGCTCCAAAAACCGCGGCCTAGTCTAAGCTCGGGGCATGAAGCGGTTCGCTTTACTGGCCTCGTTTTTCGCCATTTTCCTCGCTGCCTGCGGGCCAATCGGCGTGCAGGCGCACACCATCTCACTCGCATACAAATCAGGCGACACCTACAAGTACGGTCTTCACATCGTGCTGAAGTACACGATCGGCATGCAGGGTCTTTCGGTCCCCTTCAATGTCGACATGTCGGGCAAGGAGACCGTCAAGGTCAAGTCGGTCGACTCGACCGGCATGGCGGACCTGTCGATCGCCCTGACGGACATCTCGGTCAAGACGACCGCCAACGGCACGACGAACACCACCACCACCCCGACAGGGACGACCGTCGAAGTGAAGGTCGGTTCGGACGGCCGCATCGTCAGTGTCAACGGAAATGCGTTCGGCAGCGCCGGCACTCTGCCTGGAATGACCGGTTCGGAAGGCGGCCTTGTCAGCGCCATCCTGCCCGACAAGCCGGTGAAGCCTGGCGACACCTGGACCAAGAGCTATGACCAGGCCAACCCGATGCACAGCGCCGGCTCCTATCACGTCACCACCGACAACAAGTACCTGCGCGACGAAAAGGTTGGAAGTGTGCAAACCGCGGTTGTGGAGTCGAACATCAAAGCCAACCTCGACCTCAGCTTCGACGTCTCTTCGCTCAATGGACAGGGCGCGACTCCGATCTTGCCAGGCAGTGGCGCGGCCGGCGGACTGAAAGGCATGAGCTTGCAGGGCACCAGTACGAGCGACGTCACGACGTGGATCGACACCGGCGCACGACGCATCGTGAAGAGCCACTCGACAGGCGGCCTCGACGCCACGATGACCATCACCCTCGCGCCAGGTACCACCTCGATCCCTGGGCTTACCGGCCCGATCACGTTCAAGGGCACGGAGACCCTGGACATGAACCCTGTCTGACGGCCTGCTGCAAGCCCTCGAATCCGAGCGGCGGGCGGAGCAGGAATTCGTCGAGAGAGCTCGGGCCGACGAATCGGCGCCGAAAGGCTGGCCGGCCGCTCTGGTCATGTTCCATTTCGGCATGTGGCGGGAGCGCATGCGCAACTCGCTGCTGGACCTCGCCGAAGGGCGTCCACCGACTCCACCGCCTCCGCTCGAGCAGGTCGACGAGCTCAACGATCGCGAGCTGGCGCGAGGGATTGGCACGCCGCTGAGTGACGCGGCCGCGCGGGCGGACCACCTGTTGGGAGAGATCATCGAGCTGTACCAGAAGGTCGGCGACCAGCCATTCGAGTGGCACCGCTGGAAGACCACCGCCGACGCTGTGCTGGGGAACTCGTACACGCACGCGCGGATCCACATGTACGGGTACCTCCGCGAGAACGGTCTGCACGAGCAGGCGAATCGGCTGCTCGAGCAGGCGGCGTCCGAGATGAAACAGGCATCCAGCAATCCGCTGGTTCACGGCGCGGCCGCGTACAACCTCGCGTGCGTGCGCGCCGACCAGGGCCGGGCGGGCGAGGCGATCGAGCTTTTGACGTACGCCCTCGAGCTGCGACCGGAGATGAAAGAACAGGCCCCTAAGGATTCGGACCTCGAATCACTGTGGACGGATCCACGCTTCAAGGAGCTAGTGGGAAGCTAGGCGGCGTTCTTCTGCGACCGGCCGCCTATGCGGCGCAGGACCTCCCGAGTGCGTTCTGCCGCGGCCGCCCAGGTGTACTGCTTTGACCGGCGCACGCCTTCCTCGCCGAGCTTCATGCAGAGCGCTTGATCCGCGAGCAGCGTTTCGAGCGCGCCTGCAATCGCATCGGCGTCTTCGGCGTTGACCGAGATCGCCGCACCGTTCGCGAGCTCGGGCAGCGACCCGCTCTCGCCGATCACTGCAGGCACACCCCGCGCCATCGATTCAAGCAGCGGTAGCCCGAACCCCTCGTACAGGCTGGGAAACGCAAGCACGGACGCCGACTCGTAAAGGGCGGTGAGCGTGGGCTCGTCGACGTGACCGAGGTAGCGCACCCCCGGCTCGGCCGCGATTCGTTGCAGGGTGTCGCCATAGGCCCAACCCGCGCGGCCGGCGATGACGAGCTGCGGAGTCGCGGCGCGACGTTCGCGGAGCCGGCGATAAGCGGCGAGCAGGCGCGGATAGTTCTTGCGCGGCTCCACTGTGCCGACGGCGAGGATGAATCCCGGCTCGACGCCGCCCGGCAGAGGACCCGCGTGGACCGCCTCAGGGAGCCCCTCCGGAATCACCTCGACTCGATCCTCGAGACCTGCTGCGGGATAGAGCCTCAGCAGGTCGCGGCGCGTGGACTCAGATGGGACGATCACGGCCGACGCCTGGCGAAGCGCGGGCGGCAGGACGGCCCGAAAGTAGAGCCGCTGCTGCCACGGCACTTCATCGGGCCTGATCCGAAATGCGAGGTCATGCACGATGATCGCCGCGGGCGGCGCGCCCAGGCGGCGTCGAGGTGGGCTCGGCCAGTACGGGTAGAGGATCGCATCAGCATCGAGCTCGGGCTCGACCGCGGGCAGCCATGACGACTTCAGGATGAGCTCGTGCCTATAAGGTGCCAGGACCGCTTCGCAGTCAAGGTCGCGGAGGGCGGGCGGTCGCTCTCGGCTGCAGAGCAGCACGAACTCGTCTTCATTTCGATTCAGGACGAGTGCTCGCGACAGCTCGATCGCGACCGTGAGCATGCCGACCCGCTGCGGTCGCCAGGTCGCGGTCAGATCGATCGCGAAGCGCATGCGTAGAAATGTAAAGGGGCTACTGAAGGTCGGGGTGACCAGTCACCCTCTGTGGGGGTACCATGGAATTTGGCGTTATTTTTGCCCTCCCTCCTTTCTGAAGGTCCTCTGCCCCCCGGTGGAGGGCCTTCCCTTTTTCAATTGCCAGAGCAGAGACTCTCGGCCGCGGTCGTGTAGACATCGACGCACCTGCGCACCGACTCGACATCGACCCATTCGACGTCCGCGTGTTCGCCCTCGCCGGACGGACCGAATGCCGCCGTGGGAATTCCGGCGGCGTTCATGAGCGCCATGTCCATCCAGTAGGCCACCCCGATGAGCGGCGGGTGATCGGCTAGGCGATCGAGTGTGGTGACCAGAGGATGGTCCGGCGCCAGCTCTGATGGCGGGCGTTCCAGCGTGACTCGAGCAGTCGCGCGCTCGGAGCCGATCAATTCCTCGATCTCGCGGAGAACGTTCGCGCCGTTTTCGCCGGGCACCGTTCGCCTCTCGAACCTTGCCACGCACGTCGCCGGGTAGGTCGACATCTCCTGACCGCCTGCGATCAGAGATGCGTGGGTCGAGCCCGTGCCGAGCAGGCCGTGGCGTGGTCCTGACCGCAGCCGTTCGTTCAGCTCCAGCACGCCTGTCAACACCCGGCCGATGTGCGCTATCGCATCGACTCCGAGATCCGCACGCGAGCCGTGCGCCGCGACGCCGTGAGTCTCGACCTCTAGCCACGCGAACCCCTTGTGTGCCAGACAAAGCGAGAGCTCGGTCGGTTCCGTGACGATCCCGTAGTCGGCCCGAAACTGCGACAGCACCGCCTCAGTTCCAAACGACGCGACCTCCTCGTCAGCCACAGCGCAGACGAGAACATCACCGCGCAACCGCTTCGAGACGCATGTCTGCCCGGCCAGCATGATCGCGGCGAGAGACGCCTTCATGTCTAATGCGCCGCGTCCGTAGATGCGTCCGTCGCGAACCTCCGGCGAAAAAGGCGCTGCCATCCCGCCGGCTCCGACCGTGTCCATGTGTGCGTTGAGCATCAAAGAGGGCCCGTCGTCGGACCCGCGCGCGACGCCAACCACAGAGGGCCGCCCGGACACCGGTTCCACAACCGAAACCTCGAGCCCCGCCGAGTCCAGCCAACCGGCGACGAACGCACCGATCCGCCCCTCGCCCGAGCCGCCGGCAACCAGGTCCGGATTGACCGACTCGATGGCCACCAGCTCACAGATCAGATCCTGCAGCTCGTCCAGATCGGGTGATGATTAGCACACCGGCGGCGCCGGCGGCAAGTTAGTTCGTTTCGGACGCCCTGATCGCGAACGCGCAGTCGAACGTGCCCGTCACCGAGCCGCACTCGACTTCCTCGACGTACCAGTCATTGGCGAGACCCGCCCAGCGCAGGATCGTTTCGATGCCCGACGTCCAGACGTAGCACGACTTCACGCTCTTGATGCGGCCGAGGGCGAACATGTTGGAGAAGTTGACGAGCCAGAACTGATGCTCATCGACCTGCAGCCATGAGTGCGTGTGCTCCCCGCGCACGTTGTCCATCGCTTCGGTGAAGCCCTTGACCACGCCGGCGAGCTTGCGCTGGCGACCAGGCACGAAACGTCGTCCTCCGCCGAGACCGTGCTTGCCATCGGCGAGCCAGCGCTCCGTGGCGCGCCGGCCCCAG
>DATEGL010000030.1:0-10459 GCA_035280145.1 Candidatus Dormiibacterota bacterium
TACGGTAAACCTGAGGATACCGAACGTCGAGTAGGTGGAAGGTCCGGAGCAATCCGGGATGGAAACCGAAAAACGCATAGGGCACTTCAGGGTAAACAGGAAGGTCTCTTGGGGCATTACTTTTCCCCAAAACCTCCACACGGGCACTCAGTTCAAAAGCCCAGCTTTGATGCCTCCGCGCAGGCTTTGTCCACAGCCTCGGGTTCGAACTTCGCACCCTGCGCCTGCAGTCGAGTGACACCTTCGGCAAGGCGTCTGACCGGGTCCGGGTCCTCGTAATGCAGCCAGTGATAGGCGTCCGGCCGCGATGCTCCCGGATGGGCGGACAGATATGCCGCGACCACGATCTCTTCCACATCCTTTAACAATCCGCTGCCGGCCAATGAGGCGAAGTCCGCGCCGGCCATCCACTCCAGGAGCGAGGAGAGTCGAGCGCTCAGGCGGGCGACGCGGGCAGAGCGGGCAAGTCGTACACGCTGGCCCGAAGGGTGCAGATGAACGGCAGGTTGCGGTAAAGCTCGCGGTAGTCGAGGCCGTAACCGACCACGTAATCGTTGGGGATCTGGAAACCCACGTAGCGCGTCGGCAGGGAAACCAGGCGCCGCAGCGGTCGATCGAGCAACGTCACGACCTCGAGGGACGCCGGATGCCGGCGGCCGAGCTCGGACAACACGTAGTCGATGGTGAAGCCGGTGTTGATGATGTCTTCGACCAGCAGGACGTGGCGGCCCTCGATCGGATAATCGATGTCACGAGCGATCCGCACACGGTCCTGAGGCTGCGCGCCCGCGAAGCGCTGCAGGTCGAGGTAATCGATGACGAAGGGCACTTTGATCTGGCGGGCCAGGTCGGCGAGAAAAAACGTGACGCCCTTGAGGATGCCGACCAGAACCAGCGACTGGCCTCGATAGTCGCGCGAGATCTTGCGGCCGAGCGCGCGCACTCGCGTCTCGAGCTCCACAGGTGAGATGAGGATCTCGCCGATGTCCTGTTTGCGCAGGTGCTGGACCTCCAGCGCGCCGTAGCCCGCCTTGGCGAGCAGCTGCTGGTAGTCCTTGCGGTACAGGAGCCGCACGTTGAGCTCGGGGTACAGCTCGCGCAGCATCCGCAACTTGCGGTTCTTGGGCGTGACGAGCGATTGCTTCATCGTCGTCAGCTCGATGTACTGGTCGTGCTCGGGCAGGTAGAAGTCGGGGGTGAACATCTCGACCACGCGCGACCCTTCCCACGCGATCGGGAACGACACCGGCTCGTACTGCCAGCGGATTCGGTAGTAGTCGAGAAAGCGCGCGAACTCCTGCTCGGACGGGTGGGCAAACTCCACGCGCGAGTGGGCGGGGCCGGTGCGCCGGACAAGCCGCGAGCGCTGCCTTACCGGTCGGCGCCATTTTTGCGGGATCGTTGGATGGAGCGACGACGCCAATGAGTCGAGGCAGATTGTACGCTCGCGTAAGGAGCCGCCAGTCTTGAGCACACCGGCCCAGCGGATGGTCACCGAACAGCTCCGCCCCCACGGAGTGACCGATGAAAGGGTGTTGGAGGCGATGGCCTCTGTCCCGCGCGAAGAGTTCCTGTCGCAGCGAATGCGCCGGCACGCCTACGAGGACCGCGCTCTCGCCATCGACTGCGGCCAGACCATCTCGCAGCCGCTGGTGGTCGCCCTGATGACCCAGGCCGGGTCGCCGCAGCCGGACGATGTCGCGCTCGAGGTGGGCACGGGTTCGGGCTACGCGGCCGCTGTGTTGAGCCGGCTCTGCCGGAAGGTGGTCACGGTCGAGCGCGAGCCTGCTCTTGCCGAGCACGCGTCCGAGGCGCTGCGAAAACTCGGCTTCGACAACGTCGAGGTGGCGGTCGGCGACGGAAGCCTGGGCTGGCCCACAGAAGCTCCTTACCGGGTGATCCTCGTCGCAGCCGCGGCGAGTCAGGTGCCGCCCGCTTTGCTCGAGCAGCTGGCTGCGGGCGGCCGCATGGTAATTCCAGTCTCGGTGTCAGCGCGCGAGCCGCAGGACCTGCGCGTCTACTCGCGACAGGGCTCGGAAATCCTCTTCCGGTCGCTGTTCCCGGTGCTCTTCGTTCCGTTGCGCACCGGGTAAGGAAACGGATTTAGGGACCGGGCGAGGGTTTCGGGGTCGGCGTCGCGGCGTTGGTGGTCAGCGCCTGCAGCTGCTGGAGGATCTGTCCGACCTTCGCCATCTCGTTGGCGTACGTCGTGAAGTCGCCGCGCTTCAGCGCGTCATAGGCGGCCTTGTAGTGCTGGTTGGCCTGCGCGATCAGGTCGGCGACCTGCGCCAGCACAGCCGGCGTGATCGTGGTGGGTGGCTGGTTCGTAGGCGGCGGGGCGTTTGCCGAGCCGACGAGCTGCTGGATCGCCTGTTGGAGCGTGTCGGCGTAGACGACGTTGGTCTGGTCAGCGAGGATCACTTTCTTGAGCTCTGGAATCCCCGTCGCCGTCGTCGCCCGGAGGTACACCGGCTCGAAGTAGAGGAAGGAGTTGCCAATCGGCACCACCAGCAAATTCCCCTGCTGGACCTGCGACCCGGTGCTGTGCAGGAGCGTGAAATCGCGTGAGATGGTGGGGTCCTGGTTGATCCGGCTCGCGACCTGCTGCGGTCCGAATATCACCTTGTCTTTCGGCAGCAGGTAGGAGACGTACTGACCGTAGCTGGCGCCGTCGTTGCGCGCGGCAAGCCACGACACAAGGTTGGTCTTGTTATGTGGTGTGAACGGCATGATCAGCAGAAACTCCGGGTTCTGCTCGCCCGGCAGCCGAAACAGTACGTAGTAGGGCTGGACCGGAAGCGGCGCGCTGCCCGGTGACGTTTGCGCGGTCGGCACGTCCCACACGTCCTCGCGGGCGAAGAAAACCTTCGGGTCGCTCATGTGGTACGTGGCGTAGATGTTGACCTGGATGCTGAACAGATCCTCGGGTACTCGCACGTGGGCGCGAATGTCGGCCGGCATCGCATCGATCGGCTGGAACAGCGCCGGGAACGTCGCCGAGTAGGCCTTGATCAGCGGATCCTTCGGGTCCACCACGTAAAAGGTCGCGGTGCCTTCGTAAGCGTCGACGACGACCTTGACCGAGTTGCGGATGTAGTTGATGTCGTTGCTCTGGAACGACAGCGTCTGTGAGTACGGGAACGTGGACGCGGTCGTGTAGGCGTCGATGACCCAGTAGAGGCGCCCGTCGACGACCACGATGTACGGGTCGGCGTCGAAGCTCAAGAAGGGGGCCAGCTCCTGCACGCGGTCGCGGATGTTGCGGCGGTACAGGATCTGCGTCTTGTCCGTGATCTGGCCCGAGACGAGCAAGCTGAAGTCGCTGAGCTTGAAAGACCACAGGGCACGGTTGAGGCTGTTCATGGGCACGCCGTGCTTGCCCGTGTAGCTGGTGAACACGTCCTGGCTGCCCTGCGGGAAGTCGAACTCGCGCGTGCTCGAAGGAACCAGGCAGTAGTCGCCGTTGGGCGGGCTCATCTCGCCGAAGTAGATCGCCGGCTGCGTGATCTTGATCGAGCCGATCGGCGGCAGGTCCTTCGCGGCGTAGTCCGGCAGGCCCTCACCTACCACCGCATTGACCGGGCTCGCCGCCGTGCCGTAACCATGGGTGTACGTAAGGCGCTGGTTGAACCAGTTCTGCGACGACGACGGCAGCCTCGTGTAGTCGAACTCGCGGGCGCTGATCTCGAGCTGCTGGTACTGGCTGTTGATCGTGTAGCGGTCGAGGTCGATGTCGTTGAAGGTGTAGTAGGTGCGGATCGCCTGTTGCTGCTGGTAGGTGTCCTTGAGCGGGCCGTAGTCCCACAGGCGCAGGTTGTTGACCGTCACCTGGTCGTTCTGCACGTCCTGCAGGGTCAGGGGCTGGTCGCCTGTGAAGCTCGTGCTGCCCTTGACGTCCGACAGGCCATACGCGCGGCGCGTGTAATCGATCTCGCGCGCGATGTACGGGAGCTCATAGGTGCCGGCGTTCGGGGTTGCCGACACGCCCTGCACGATCGCCGGGTAGATCTGGCTGACGATCGACAGGCCGATCCACACGGCCACGGCGGCGACCGGAATCCACAGCCGGCGCAGCCACGCGTTGGCCAGCACCGCGGCGGCCAGCACGAACCCCACGCCTGCCTGGAATGTGTACAGCGGCAGCCGCGCGTTGACGTCGGTGTAGGCGGCACCCCACACGACGCCGCTGTTGTGGGCGTACAGCAGGTCGTACCGGCCGAGCCAAGCGGAAAAAGACAGCGTGACGGCGAACGCGGCGACGAGCACCGAGAGATGCGCGAGCGCTCGCGGCGTGGGCCGGAAGTCGAAGCTGTCGCCTCGCCATGTGTAGATCGCGCCGATCAGGAGCACGGCCAGGAAGTCGAGGCCCAGCGACCAGTTGGTCGCCGCCCGCAGGAACGGGAGCTGCAGCAGATAAAACGAGATGTCCTGGCCCAGGACTGGATCCGTGTTGCCAGTTGGAGTTGCGTGCTGGAAAAGGGCCAGGGCCTGCCATTGGGACCCGGCCCCGGCCGCAAGGATCGCTGCGATCGCGGCACCTGCGCCGAGACTCAACCATCCGGCGGTGCTGCGCAGCACCGAACGCTGGATGCCGACCGCGCGCAAGCCTGGGCCGGCGCGGACGCGCAGCGCGATCAAGACGTTGACCGCAAGGTAGGCGAACCCGAGGACGAAGCTGCCGATTCCCAGCGACCACTCGAGCCCAAGCCGGGTCGTGTAGACGTCGCGGAGACCTAGCGCGTCATACCACTGCAGCTCGGCGAAGAAGGACACGATCGGGCTGGCGGCGATGAAGATCAGCAGCGCCAGGACGAAGAGAGCGACCCCGCCCCAGAAGCGGCGTGGGATCTGCGGCACCCGGATCTGCCTCCGCGCGTCAAAGGGGCCACCCTCGCGTTCGAAGGGATCGAACGGCCGGTAGCGGCGCGACACCTTGGGTTGAAGCTTAGACGGACTCCAGCGCTCGATCGTCCGCGGCGAAATCGGTTCCGGCGTCGGCCGGCGGGGCGGGCGGGTGGGCGAGGTGCCACGTCACGCTCGTCTTCAAGGTCTCGAACGGATCTGAGGTGGTCCACCCAAGCGCTACGCGCGCCCTCTTCGAGCTGGCCAGGATGTGCTGGCTCAGCGTCCCCGTCTCCCTGAGGTCGTCTGGCAGTACGTCGTCCGTCACGCGCACGAGCTCCGCGTCGGAGCCGGCCGCCTCGAGGATCATCTGCGACCACATCCGCACCGAGTACGTGCGGTCCTCGCACAGGTTCATCGGGCCCGTGATGTCTGGATGCTCCAGGGCCAGCGTTGTGGCACGGCCGGCGTCGCGTACGTACATACGGCACGTGAGCCACGAGCCAGACCCGAACGGGATGCGCTTTCGTCCCGCCCGGACGCGGCTGAGAATGAACTCCTCACGGCGCTGGTAGTCGTGCTCGCCGTACACCATCGGCAGCCGGAACACGATCGCGTTGCGCGGCAGGTATACGTCTTCCACGTCGAGCTTGTCGTAGTCGTACCTGTCGGGCACCTTGCCGCGGAATGGATAACGGTCGGTCCGGAGAGGGGACTCCTCGTCGAGCGGCACGGGATCGGTCTCCCGGTCGTCGTTCAAGGCGCCGAACGCGCGGTAGACGTCGACGCTCGAGATCACGATCCACCGGCCGACGTCGGGCATCGCCTCCACGGCAACCTCCGCGTCGGCGCGGGTCAGAGCGCGGCAGTCGACGACGGCCTCGGGCTGAAACGAAGCAAGCTCTTCGCGATGCGACGCGAGCTCGGCCCGATCGCAGTGCAGGTGGGGAATCCTTGGGATGTCGTCGGGCTCGAGCCGGCCGCGGTGGACGACGAGCAGTTCATGACCCGACGCCGCGAGCTCGTCGACGATGGCGCGGCCGATGAACCGCGTCCCGCCGAGGACGACGACTCTCACGCCGTGGCGGGCGCCACCACGTGCGGGTTCTTTTCGACGATCAGGTCGATCAGGCCCCAGTCCTTTGCCTGCTCCGGAGTCATGAAGAAGTCGCGCTCCATGGCGCGCTCGACTTCCTCCAGCTCGCGCTTGCAGTGCTTGGCGTAGATGCGCGCGATCTGTTCGCGCTGGCGGAGGATCTCCTGGGCGTGGATCTGGATGTCCGTCGCCTGGCCCTGGATTCCCTGCGTGAACGGCTGGTGGATGAGGATCTGCGCGTGCGGCAGTGACATCCGCATGCCATCGGCGCCCCCGGCCAGCAGGATCGATCCGCCGCTCGCGGCCATCCCGGTGCACAGCGTCGCGACCTTCGGGCCGACGTACTGCATCGCGTCATAGATCGAAAGCGCGGCCGTCAGTGACCCACCCGGGCTGTTCACGTAGACCTGGATGTCACGGTCCGGCATCTCGTTCTCGAGGAACAGCAGCTGCGCCGTCACCGTGCTTGCCATGTCGTCGTCGATGACTCCGCGGACGAAGACGACGCCGTCTTTCAGCAGTCGCGAATAGATGTCGTAGACGCGCTCACCACGCCCGTCGTTGGTGATCACGGTTGGGATCAGGTGCATCTCACTACCTCCTGGGTTGGAAACCTATTCGGTCTTTGGGTCTGGGCGGTGGGTTTGCCATCGCCAGGTAAGCGCTGAAGTCGGCGACGCTGCGGAGCGCCTCGAGCGGCAGCGACGCGGTGGCCAGGCGCAGCTTGACCGGCGGGTCGTCCGGCCACGCGCGCCGGTCGGGCTCTGCCCCCAGCGTCCGGGCGAGCTCCGCGTAGATCTCGGCCGGCCGGATGTCGAGGGCGTGCGCGACGGCGACCAGGCGCTCGGTGGAGATCTCCTTGCGCCCCCGCTCCACCTCCGACAGATGTGCCGGTGACAGGCCGGCTTCGGCCGCGATCTCGCTGAGGGTTCGCCGGGCGGCCTCCCGGCGCGTCCGCAGCACCGAGCCGAGGGCCGACCGGATGGCGAGGGCGTTTTCGCTGAGGGCGAAGGCCATTTGTCTACGGCAAACGATACGCCGAATCGACCGGCTAGCGACGCGAGAAAGTTGGTCCTGCCGAGAAAGTTGGTCCTGGCGGGTCGGGAACTGTTTCGCCGTGCCGTCTCTTCAGCTCGAGCAGCAGGCTCTCGAACCCTCGCGCCATCGCCCAGCGATGGTTGGCCGCGAACAGCGGCCGGAAGACGAACGTCCTGTACCTGAGCAGAGGCTTCTCGGCCGAGATCCGCCAGTCGTAGGTCGCGTCGGCGTAGTGGCGGTCCTGGCGGATCGTCCAGACCCCCGTGCCCTCGAAGTCGCCGTGGGCGACCAGCTTGAAACCGCCCGGCCGTTTCGACTCGATGACGGTGAAGTTCCAGCGGAGGGTGTAGGGAAGCCAGCCCTTCGTATACAGGTCGATGACCCGGCCCACGCCCGTCGCCGGATCGCCCGCCTTGAGCTCCTTGACGTCCAGGTAGACCGCCGGCCACCATCGCTTCAGCGCCAGCGGGTCCGCCAGCACGTCGAAGACCTCCTCCGCGCTGCCCTTCACGCGCCAGTGCGTGAGGAACGCGTACTCGGGCGCCATCCCGTTACGCGTCCTTGAGGTTCGTAGGGTCCAGGAGCTCCTGCTTCGGACGCTCGATCTTCTGCCGCGACCGCATGATCTCGATCAGCTTCTTGCGGCCCTTGGGCGGGCCGATCATGATCGCGCCCACCAGGCGGTCGTCTTTGAAGAACAGCTTGCGGTAGAACTTCTCTTCGAAGCTGAAGGTGCGCACCGACTCGAGCCCCGGCTGCACGTCGGGCGTGACGCCCATCACAGCCAGCGTCGAGCCGAACATCGTCGTCGTGTAAGTCGGCACATCGAAGAAGTCCTCGTCGGCGCCGGCCATGTTGCGCGCCGCGACTTTGCCGTGTGCCTCAGCGTTGTCCCACGTCCCCATCTGGTTGTGGCGCTCCACCATCAGGTCGTAGAAGACCGCGATGTCACCAGCCGCGTAAGCGTCAGGGGCCGAAGTCCGCAGCTTGGCGTCGGTCACGATGCCGCTCTTCAGCTCGACCCCGCTGCGCACGGGCTCGGTGTAGTAGTCGAGCCCGACTCCATACGTCAACAGGTCGAACTCGACTTTGTGTCCGTTGTTCGTTTCCGCGATGAACCGCCCGTTGTTCCGGCTGAACTTCTGCACCTCGTCGGAGGTCAGGAACTGGACGCCCTGCTCCTCACCGAGCTGCCGGCAGAGCTGCCCTCCCTCCTCGTCCAGCACGTAGCGGAGAAACCATGGGCCACGCATGATCCAGGTGACGTTCGCCTTGCGGCGATAGCTGACGCCCTCGGCGAGCTCGTAGCCGATGAAGCTGCCGCCCATCACCAGCACCCTCTCGCATGTGTCTGCCTTCTCAATGATTGCGTCTGTGTCATCGAGCGTCTGGAAGCCCAGGCACGCGGTGACTTCAGATGATCCGAGCCAGGGCGGGGGCTTGGGACGGCCGCCGGTGGCGATGAGGATCGCGTCGTAGCTCAGCTCGTCTCCGCGGTTCGTGTGCACGAGCTTGTCTTTCAAGTCGACGTCGGTCGCCCACGTTTCGAAGTGGATCTCGATGTTCTGCTTCGCGTAGTCCTCGACGGTGCGCATGAAGACCTTCTCGCGGCGCACCTGGCCGCGCAGGTAACGAGGCAGCGCGACGCGGTTGTAGAGAGGGTGGCGCTCTGCCGCGATCATCGTGATCGAGGCGTCGGCGTCCGACTTGCGCAGGTCTTCGGCGCAGGTCTGGCCGGCGATGCCGTTGCCCAGGATTACGTAACGGCGCGTCAAATCACAACTTCAAGGCGTAGATGTACGCGCTGGCTTCGGCATCCACGAAATCGTATCCGGAAGCCCGCAGGTCTTCCTCCGCCGGGTGGCCGGGCGGCAGCGTCACCGTGACGTGGCGGAGGCCGTCCGCGTCAGCCTCGTAACGAAGCGCAAGCAGCAGCTCGCGCAGCCCGCCGCCGGCGCCGGCCAGCACGCAAACGGCGATGTTCGGACTCCACGGCGCGCGCAGAACTGCCACCGCGCGGTTCCCCGGTCCAAGCCGCACCCGCCCCCCCGTGGCGAGCCTTTCGAGCTCGCTCGCATCGAGGTCACGCGCCCCGTTCATGTCGGGGCAGATCCCCGCGTAGAGCTCGAAGCCAGAACTCGACGCGACAAATCCCCACAAGCGTCTCGCCTCTTCCGCCCCAGGGATGCGGGCCGGTTCGCCACCCTCCACCCGTAGGCCGCGCCACCATTTCATCTCAACGAGTCGCTTGAAGCCGGCCGTCTCGAAGAGGCGAACCGCCGGCGCATCGCGAGTCGCGAGGCGAATCTCGCGGAAGCCCTGCTCGCGAGCCTCGGCGACCGCGCTGTCGAGCATGGTGCGGGCAATGCCCTGTCTACGGTGCCCTGTCGCCACGCGCAATCCCTCGTACCAGATGAGTCCAGGCGCGTACGGCCGGATGCGCTGCAGCCCGACGACGACGCCCTCGACCTCCGCCGCCTGGAACTCCGCACCCGCGTCGGCGACCCACTGGTCGAACACGCGCGGGATGTAGTCGTGGCCTTCCCAGATGTCGCTCGTCAGCTCGATGACGCGCTCACGGTCAGCAGGCCTCACCGGCCGAAGGCTCACCTCGCTTGTGGTTGCCAATGTGCCACTCCCGAAAGTACGACGCCTCCGTCGAATACGAGCTCATCGCCGTCCTTATGCAGGACCTCTGCCAGGACCGGACGTCCCGTCTCGTCGTCCCATCCGGCGCCGAACATACCGCTCGCGTCGATCACCGCTTCCTCCATGTCGGGATAACGATGCTGGATCGGATAACTGAGGAAATGGACCTCGGGCGCGATGCCCATCTGCATCAACAACATGAACAGGTCGCTGAACCGCGGCATGCGTGGACCGGCGTCGCCGATCAGCCGACGGCGCACCTCGGCGCCCGCATGCGGCAACTCCGTCTCGCGCATGAGAATGAAGACGCGATCGCGCGCCGACCGATCCATCTTCGTGATGAACGCCACCGGGTCGGCGACGCCATACATGACGTGGCTGCAGATCACAAGGTCGGCGGGCGCGACCTCCGCGTCCTCCCACGTGCTGGCGACGACGGTCATGTTGTCGCGCGAAGGTATCTGCGCGCGCATGCCCTCAGACGGTTCCACTGCGGTGACCCATTCGAGACGGTCGGCAAGTGGCACCGAGTGCCGTCCGGCTCCGGCGCCAACGTCGATCAGCGTCTTGTGTGGCGAGAGGTAAGGCTCGAGAACGCGCAGAAACTCGTCGGCCCGGGCCTGCGTCGCGCTAGCGAAGCTCTGGGCCCGGCGGTCCCAGTAGTGCGGGTCGGAGTGACCTGCGGCCATGCTTGCCCTGTCCTCGAGAATCCCTTTCCAGCGCGCCTCCCAATCGATCTCGGACATATTTGTTTTGCCTTCGGTTTTTAACAGACCTGGGGAGAACCGGGGGAGAACCGGTTCGTCTTCGCCCACAGGCTGTGGACAGCGCCCC
>DATEGL010000031.1:0-3158 GCA_035280145.1 Candidatus Dormiibacterota bacterium
CGCAGCGGGATTACATGCGCACCCAGATGCGGGGACCGTTCTACGGGCCGTGGAGCTGGGGTCCGGGGCCCTGGTGGGGAGGTGGCTGGTTCTGGGGGGCGGCGCTGATCATCCTCGGCGTCTACTTCCTGCTCTCAAACCTGGGGCTGCTGAACTGGCTGCGCGGCGAGATCGTGTGGCCGATTCTCGTGATCCTCTTGGGCGTGGCTCTGCTCTTCAACCGCACTCTCTGGTCTCGCTGAGCGCCATACGCCGCTTCGTTGTCCCAGGATTTCGACCAGAGCTACCTAGGGACGCCGGCGTGGGACATCGGGCGCCCGCAGCCGGTGTTCGCGGCGCTCATGGAGGAAGGCGCAATTTCGGGTCACGTCCTCGACGCCGGCTGCGGGACTGGCGAACACGCGCTCATGGCTGCCTCTCGAGGACTGGATGCGACCGGCGTCGACTCGTCACCCAGAGCCATACAGATCGCCAGGCGCAAGGCGACCGAACGAGGCATCGCCGCGCGCTTCCTCGTTTCGGATGCCCTGGCCCTGGCCGATCTCAACGAACAGTTCGACACCGTGATCGACAGCGGTCTCTTCCACGTGTTCGACGATGAACGCCGAGCCCAATATGTCGCCTCGCTTGCGAGCGTCGTCAGACCGGGAGGACGCGTACTGCTCATGTGCTTCAGCGATCGCCAGCCTGGTGACTGGGGACCACGGCGCGTCCGGCAAGCTGAGCTGCGAGACGCTTTCGCTGACAGCTGGGACATCGAATCGATCGAGCCGGCCCGATTCAGCGTCAACCTCGACCCCCCGACGGTGGAGGCATGGATCGCGCGCATCAGGCGCCGCGCCTGAACAGGGACGAATCGATCAGAAATCAAGAAGCGCCGCCGACGTAGCGCGCCTAACCTGACTTCCTGAAAGAACATGTCGACCTCTCAGCTCATCGACGCGATCATCAAGGAGCCGGGTGACTGGCGGGGCAAGAGGCTGTCACAGCTGCGCGCCGTGATCAAGAAGGCCGACCCCTCGATCGTCGAGGACGTCAAGTGGCGAAAACCATCGAGGCCACAGGGCGTCCCTGTCTGGTCACATGACGGAATCGTGTGTATAGGCGAAACCCTCAAGAACGCCGTGAGATTGACCTTCCCCAAAGGTGCTCAGGTCAAAGACCCCAAGAGGTTGTTCAACAGGCGCCTGGACAGCAACTCAGTTCGGGCCGTCGATTTCGATGAGGGTGCTGCTGTCGATGAGGCTGCGTTGAGAGCGCTCATTCTGGAAGCCGTGCGCCTGAACACGCCGCGAAAGCGCGACGTTGACCGTGCGTGAAAGGAGGTGCTCACGGTGAAGTACATGCTGTTCTACAAAGGACCGGCGACACCGCCAAACGCTTCACATGAAGGATGGAGAGACTGGTTCACCGGGCTTGGTGACGCACTTGTCGATCAAGGGTCGCCCATAGTTCCTCGCGGGCTCGTGATGCACAACGACGGGTCGACGACCGAATCCGAGGCGAGTTTGAACGGCTACAGCGTGATCAGCGCAGAGAGCAAGGACGAGGCGCTGGACCTGATCAAGGACCACCCTTACCTTCGACTCGGCACCGACTACACAATCGAAGTGTTCGAGAGAGAAAGGTAACCTCGCCCGCTGCACAGTAGCCACGGGTCCGGCAACCAGAAACCCGGGCGGGCCGAGCGCCGCTTTGGATTTTCCGGTCCGCGAGCTACGCTATCGTCTTCCAGCCGGTCGTCGACCGGCTGCGCGATGGTGTGTCATCGAGCGATTGGGGAGGAGATGAACGTGGTACCACGCATCGTCAAACCGCTTTCCTGGTCAGCCATCGCGCTGGCCGTGGCCGTCGTGATTGCCGCCTGCGGCGGCCAGACCTCCAGCACCACCCAGACCTTCAAAGGGACGAAGAAGGTCGGCTACTCGGCGCCGCTGACCGGACAGTCGGCCCTCTACGGCCATGCCGTCAGCCAGTCGCTTCAGCTGGCCGCGGATGACATCAACGCCAAGGGAGGCGTCAACGGATACAAGATCGAGATGGACATCCAGGACGACGGGACGCAGGTCGCCCAGGCGGTGACCAACACCAAGAACATGATCCTGCAGGACAACGTGGTCGCCCTGATGGGCTCGGTCACGTCGGCCCAGTGCCTGGCGGAGAGCCCGATCGCCAAGCAGAACAAGGTCGTCACGATCGACGCCACGTGCAACAGCTGGCAACTGACGACTCAGCCGGACATCGTCAACCCCTACTGGGTTTCGATCGTTCCCAACACCTACATGGAGGGCACCGCGGCCGGCAAGCTGGCCGCAAGCCTCGGGGCGAGCAAGATCTTCATCGTCTCGCCCAAGTACCTGTTCGGAATCTCGGAGACGAACGCGTTCGTGGCGGCGCTCAAGAAGGCCAACCCCAGCGTCAAGATCGCCAACGCGGAGAGCACCTGGTATGTGCCCTTCCCAACCAACCCGCGATGGGACTCCACGATCAACGCGATCCAGGCGCTCAAGCCTGACCTGGTCTACTCGAATATCTTTGCCGCGGACCAGATCAACTTCATCAAGCAAGCCACCGCGGTCGATCCCCAGTTCTTCTCCAAGTACCCGATGACCACGCTCGTCTCAGTCGATGAGCTGACCACCCTCAAGGGGGACTACCCGCTCGGCATGCACGCGTACATGCGGGCGCCGTTCTTCGCGCTGCAGAACAACAACTCGCGCCTGACCGACTTCATCAACCGCTACAAGGCAAGGTTCAACGGCGAGTACCCGTCGGACTGGGCCGTGATGGACTACGACGCCTTCATGCTGTGGGCGAAGGCGGCGAACGCCGCCAAGAGCTTTGACCCCGACTCAGTTATGAAACAGATCTCCGGCAAGACGTTCGACAGCCTGCGCGGCTACAAGTTCACGATTCGGAGCAACGAGTTGCAGGCGAATGTCGGAGAGACCATCGGGACGACGAGCTCGTCGAGCGACTACCCGTTCCCGATCCTCAAGGACATCACCAACCTCAAGGGCGACGACCTGCTCATGCCGCAGCAGATGGTCAACGAGATCAAGGGCGGCCAGTGCGAGAAGAAGGCCGGCGACCCCACCACATCCGACTTCGCGCTCTGTCCATCCTGGAAGGCGAGCTAGCCGAAGCAACGACGAAAC
>DATEGL010000032.1:0-16672 GCA_035280145.1 Candidatus Dormiibacterota bacterium
GGGGCGACGTGGTGGGAGACGACGTGGCGGGTGATCCTGCCCTCCGCCCGCGCCGGCATCTTCGGCGCCACGATCCTGGCGCTGGGCCGAGCCCTGGGCGAGACGATCGCCGTAACGATGGTGATCGGCAACCAGTACGCCATCCCGCGCACGATCTTCCAGCCCGCGTACACGCTGGCGAGCGTCATCGCGAACGAGTTCACGGAGGCGACCGGCACGATTTACCCGGCAGCCCTGATGGAGCTGGGTCTCGTGCTGATCCTGGTCACGCTGGCGGTGAACATCGTTGCCCTGCTGCTTGTGCGCTCGACATCACGCGACGTACGGCTGACGGCATGAACCGTAACAACCGCCGGAGCTTCGCGAGCAACACCTCGTACTTCGTCATGTACGCCCTGACCGTGCTGGCCCTCATTCCGCTGGGGCTGGTGCTGTGGTTCACAGTCGTCAAGGGCCTGCCTTCTGTGATCCACCCGGAGTTCTTCTTCAATGTCGAGCTGCCGCCTTGCGAGCCCTCCTGCCCCGAAGTCCTCAAGGCGGGCGTCGCCCACGCCATCGTCGGCACCGCAATCCTGGTCGGGCTGGCCTCGCTGATGGCGATTCCCCTTGGCATCCTCGCCGGCATCTACATGGCTGAATACAGCGTCGCACGGTGGTCGTCATGGATCCGGCTCGCGTGCGATGTCCTCGTGGGCACACCGTCGATCGCAATCGGACTCTTCGTCTACGCCTTTCTCGTCGTTCCCTTCCACCACTTCTCAGGCTTCTCCGGGTCGGTCGCCCTCGCAGTCCTGATGCTGCCGATCGTCGCGCGCACGACTGAAGGCGCAGTGGTGCTGATCCCCAACGGACTCCGCGAGTCCGGGCTGGCGCTGGGCCTACCGCGGTGGCGCGTCTCGCTGCAGCTGATCCTTCCTGCTGCAGCGCCGGGTGTCATCACCGGGGCGCTGCTCTCGGTCGCGCGCGCCGCGGGAGAGACCGCGCCGCTCATCTTCACGGCGTTCGGCGCGCATCTGCTCGTGTGGAGCCCCAACCAGGCGATGCAGGCGCTGCCCCTGACCGTCTTTCGCTACGCGTTGCTTCCTTACAAGTCGCTACAGGCACAGGCCTGGGGCGCGGCGCTGGTGCTGATCATCATGGTGCTGGGCATCAACCTGATCAGCCGTTGGGTGCTGCGGCGGCAGATCGCACTCGCGAACCAGCTCTAGCCGGACCGCGATGTCGCGTCGACATCAAGGTTCGTGTCGGGGACCTCGTTAAAGACCTCGACCGCGCCGGCGTTGCCGTTAAACTCACGCGTAACGTCAGTTACACCGCGCACGGACCCCGCTCGCCCAAACGTTTCAGCTGACTAAGGAGCAAGGGTGGCAACAAAGATCCTGGAAGTTACAGAAGCGAGCGTGATCAGAGCGGCAGGCGGAGTTGTGGTCCGCAAGTCACGATCCGGCGAGACAGAGATCGCCGTCATCCATCGCCCTGAGTACGACGACTGGACTCTGCCCAAAGGCAAGATCGAGCTCGACGAGAGCCCCGAAGACTGCGCGCTGCGCGAGGTGCGCGAAGAGACAGGGCTGCGTTGCGAGATCGGCCGGCCACTCGGATGCACCGCCTACGTCGACCGCCGAGGGCGCGACAAGGTCGCGTGCTACTGGGAGATGGAGGTCAAGGGCGGGCGCTTCAAGCCGGGAATCGAGGTGGACAGGCTGCTGTGGCTGCCGGTCAAGGACGCGGCGAAGCGCCTGACGTACGGCCGCGACAGGACGCTGCTGCTGCAGCAGGAGCTGTAACCCCCGGTAAGCTGAGTGCGTGCAGACCGTGGTGCACGCGGATCCACTGATCGTCGCCGGCGTCGAGCTTCGCTCCCGCCTGTTTCTGGGCACCGGCAAGTACGCGACCGACGACCTGATGCTGAGGTCGCTCGAAGCATCGGGATGCGAGGTGGTGACCGTCACGCTCCGCCGCGTCGAGCTCGACGCACCGAAGAAGAACACGATCTTCGACGCCATCGACTGGACGCACTACCGCGCGCTCCCCAACACGGCCGGCTGCAAGACAGCCGATGACGCGATCAGGATCGCGCGCCTGGCCCGGTCGATGGGCCTGTCCGACTGGGTGAAGCTCGAGATCATGCCGGACCCGCGGTACCTCCTCCCCGATGCCGAGGAGACGCTCAAGGCGGCGCGGGTGCTCGTCCGCGAAGGCTTCGCGGTTCTCCCTTACATCAACGCCGACCCGGTGCTTGCACACAAGCTCCAGGAGATCGGCACCGCAACGGTGATGCCTCTCGGCTCGGCGATCGGCTCGGGTCAGGGCCTGCAGACTCTCGAGCAGATCAGGATCATCATCGAGCAGGCGACCGTCCCGGTGGTGGTCGACGCGGGCATCGGTGCTCCGTCTGACGCCGCCCTGGCGATGGAACTGGGCGCCGACGCCGTCCTTGTCAACACCGCGGTGGCGCACGCCACGGACCCGGTGCTGATGGCGGAGGCGATTCGAGGTGGCGTCGAGTCTGGTCGCAAGGCGTACCTCGCCGGGCGTATCGCGCCGCAGCGTGAGGCCAGGCCGAGCTCTCCGACCGAGGGAATATCGCAGCCCAACTAGTAAGGCCGGTGGCCATGGCCATCGTCTCGACCTTCGAGGCCGGACTGATGGCTGCCCCGCGGGCGACGATCCTGCAGCTTCGAGCGCCTCACATGCCGGTTGCCGACCTCGAGCGCGAAGCGGCGCGCCTGGTCGCAACGTCAACCGTCCCTGTGCTCGTGAGCTCGCGATGCGACGTGGCGCTTACCGCCGGCGCCGCAGGCGTCAACCTGCCCGAGCGCGACATTCCAATCCGCGACGCGCGCGAGCTGTTGGGCGACCGGCTGGTCGGGCGCTCGGTTCACTCCCTCGAAGCCGCGATTGCCGCCGAACAGAACGGCGCCGACTTCTTGATCTTTGGCCCGGTGTGGGAGAGCTCGACCCATCCCGAAACGCCATCGAGTGGCGTGGGAGCACTGGCTCGTGTCGCCGGAGCGGTGCGGATTGCCGTGCTCGCCATCGGCGGGGTGAACAAAGCTCGGATCGCCGAGTGCCTCGAGGCGGGCGCCGCGGGTTATGCCGCGATCCGCCTCTTCAATTGATCACCCTGCTGATCAACGGCAAACAGGTCGAGCTCCAGCAGCCGACGCCGCTGCTCGACTACCTCGGGCAGCTCGGCCTGGACCCTCGCGTCGTAGCAGTCGAACACAACGGTGAGATCGTCGAACGCGCCGCGTATCCCGCGGTCATTCTGCGCGACGGCGACCACGTCGAGATCGTGCGGATGGTTGGCGGCGGGCTGACTACCGCCGCGCCCTGATCGCGGCCTCAGCCTCGGCGCGTTCGTCCCATGGTTCGCTGCCACGCGAAGTTCGCATCGAGCGCTCATGCCCCTTGCCCGCGAGCAGCACTGTGTCGCCGGGGCGCGCCAGCTCGATCGCGCGCCTGATCGCCGCGCGACGGTCGAGCACGACCTCGTAGTCCCGTCCTGGCGACCTGCCCGTCACGCCCGACTGTACGTCGCGCGCGATCTCGGAGGGATCTTCACTCAGGGGATCGTCGGTCGTGATGATGAAAAAGTCCGCGAACTCCGCCGCCGCGCGTCCCATGCCCGGGCGGTCGTGGTCGGACCGGGCCGTGGAGCCGAACACAGCGATGAGCCGTCCCCGCGTGAATGGGCGCAGCTCGGCCAGCGCGCTGGCCAGTGAGCCCGCCGCGTGGGCGAAGTCGATGTAGACCCGAAAGTCCTGGCCGAGATCTACCGGCTCGAGGCGCCCACGCACACCTTCGAAGCCGGCCAGCCCGCGGCCGACGTCCTCGACCTGCACGCCAAGCGCAAGACAAACGCCCGCGGCGCAAAGGGCGTTGTAGATGTTGAAGCGCGCCGGGACGTTGAGAACGACCTCCGTCTCGCCCAGTGGCGTGTGCATTCGAAACCGCGAGCCGGCGCCTGTGATGGCGAGATCGAGTGGGTGCAGGTCCGATGCCGTGGTGAGACCGTAAGTCCAGCGACGGGCGATAGGCCTCGCCGCAAGCCGCTCGTAGCTGCGATCGTCCCGGTTCAGGATCGCGGTCTTCTCAATGCCCTTGTCCGCGGATCGCGAGGTGAGGTCGATGAGGCGAGCCTTGGCCTCCAGGTATTCCTCCCACGTCGCGTGATAGTCGAGGTGGTCATTGCCGACGTTGGTGACGGCGGCCACGTCGAAGTCGCATGAATGCACGCGTTCCTGCACCAGCGCGTGCGATGTGGTTTCGATGACGGCGCATGCCGCGCCCGCGTCGACCATGCGCGCCAGCCATCCCTGCACCTCGGGCGCCTCCGTCGTCGTCTGGCCCGTGACGTTGTCCACCTCCCGGCCGCGGACCTTGAAGGCGACCGTGCTCATTGCCCCCGCCACGATGCCGCTTGCCTGGAGCACGTGCTCGGCCATGTGCGTCACGGTCGTCTTGCCGTCCGTCCCGGTGATGCCGGCGAGCTTCAGCCGACGCGACGGCCGGCCGTAGAACTCGGCCGAGAGCTCGGCGAGGCCGACCCGAGTGGACGGCACGTGAAGCACCGGCACGCCGTCGCGAACCTTCACGTAGCGCTCGATGGCGACCGCAATCGCGCCTTTGCCGATTGCCTCGTCGAGATACGCATGTCCGTCGACGTGCAGCCCCTGCACGGCGACGAAGAGATCGCCCGTCGCGACACGTCGCGAGTCGTACGCGATGCCCATGACTTCCACATCGCCTGCGCCCTCGAGAACTGCCCCCGCGCCGCGGGCCAGGTCGGCGAGCCTCATGTCTGGTCTGAGGATAATCGCGGGGTGATCGCCGAAATCGGGGGGCGGCGCTTCGAGTGGGGGTCGCGCACGTACGTGATGGGCATCGTCAACGTCACCCCGGATTCGTTCAGCGGGGACGGTCTCGGCAGCGACGTCGAGGCCGCCGTGGCGCAGGGACTGCGCATGGTCGGTGAAGGTGCCGACTTGCTCGACGTCGGCGGTGAGTCGACGCGACCAGGCAATGTGCCGGTCGCCGCGGCCGAGGAGGTCGCACGCACCGAGACAGTCGTGCGCCGTCTCTCCAACGAGTCGGGGGTACCTGTTTCCATCGACACATATAAGGAAGAGGTCGCGGCGATTGGAATCGCTGCCGGCGCCACCATCCTCAACGACGTGTGGGGGCTGACGCGCTCACCGGGCATCGCCGACCTGGCGGCCAGGCATGGCTGCGGCCTGGTACTGATGCACAACCAGGACGGCACTGAGTACGCGGGCGACCTGATGATGGAGATCAAGCGCTTCCTGTCCGTGGCCGCCGAGAAGGCGATCCGGGCCGGCGTGCCGAAGGCCCGGGTCATCATCGATCCCGGCATCGGCTTCGGCAAAACCGCGGATCAGAACTGGGTCGTGATGCGTCGCTTCGAAGAGCTCAAGGAGCTGGGTCATCCGATCCTCGTGGGCACGTCCCGGAAATCATTCATCGGCAAGCTGCTCGACCTTCCGGTGACCGACCGCCTGGCAGGGACCACAGCCACTGTGGTCGGAGCTGTCCTGCGCGGAACCGACATCGTTCGCGTGCACGATGTCATGCAGACCGTCCGCGCAGTGCGCGTTGCCGACCATATGAGGTGACTGTCGCTTATCTCGGCCTCGGTTCGAATCTAGGGTCGCGGCAGCGAAACCTGAGCGCAGCTAGACGGCGCCTCAGGGAAAAGGGACTGCGCATCCTGCGCCAGAGCCAGGTGCTCGAGACAGAACCATGGGGCGTCACCGATCAGCCCAGGTTCCTCAACCAGGTCGTCGAGGCGGAATGGGCCGGCACGCCGCGTCAGCTGCTCAGAGCCGCCAAGCAGGTCGAGCGCGAAGGCGGCCGCCGCGGGACGCGGCGCTGGGGTCCGCGCATGATCGACGTCGACATCCTTCTCTTCGGCAATGTGCACATGCGGCTTCCAGACCTCGTCATCCCCCATCCCCGCATCAGCGAGCGCGAGTTCGTGCTCGAGTCGCTCGCCGAGCTTGGGATCAGAGAAATTCCTAGACCGGCCGAGCGTTCGTGAAGCGGTAGCCGATCCCCGGCACGGCCAGGATGTAATAAGGACGCGAGGGCTGGGTCTCGATCTTGCGCCGAAGGTTGCGGATGTGGACGTCGATGACGCGAGTCTCGATCGGGTACTCGTAGCCCCAGATCGAGTTCAGGATCTTCTCCCTGCTCAGCACCTTGCCGGCGTTGCTCGCCAGGAACGTCAGCAGGTCGAACTCGGTGTGCGTCAGCTCGACCTCCTTGCCGGACTTGTACGTCCGCCGCTCGTTGACGTCGATGACCAGGTCGCGGAACTCGAGTCGGCTGCGCATCGCCTCCGCGTTCTCGATACGGGCGCGGCGAAGATGGGCGGCCATGCGAGCGACCAGCTCGCGAAGGCGCAGCGGCTTCGTGACATAGTCGTCCGCACCGATCTCGAGGGCGACGACGGCGTCGATCTCGTCCGACCGCGAGCTCATCATGATCACCGGCACCGCCGGGTCCATCTTGCGCAGCTCGCGGCAGACGTCGAAACCGGCGGCGTCGGGCAGCGTCACCTCGAGCAACACGACGTTGGGCCGCGTGTGCTCGACCTGACGCAGCGCCTCAGAACCGGCGTCTGCCTCGACGACCTGATAGCCGTCCTGCTCGCATACCTGCCGGATCTCGCGGCGGGTCAGATTGTCTGGTTCGACGACGAGGACCTTGCGGGAGGACTCCGCCACAGCCATGACTCCATCCTAACGCGTCTGAAGGATTGTTAGGGATTGTTTCGTTTCAGGCCCCGAATGAACGCCCTGCTCCGGCGCTCGATGGCCAGCAACCTCGCCGCGGCAGTCGAGATGACCAGTTCCCAGGCGCCGCAATAGGCGACCTCCTGGCCTCCAAACTCCGCCTTGAAGAAGCCCAGGCCATGCCAGGGGTGATCGGGGCCGGCGCCGGGCGGCGGCACGCCCCACAGGTCGAAGTCCTGGCAGCCGGCCGTGGCGGCGGCCGCGATGGCGGCCCACCAGGCGACGTCGTTGCCCATGAGCTCACTGTGCATGCCGGTCCGTCCTGCAAAAAGGCTGTACGCCCGTCCGGCGTGCCGAGCTACGAGCACAGTCGCGAGCGCCTCGCCCGACTGGGGTGCCCGGGCGGTATAAGTCCGGCACCAGGGCAGCAGCTCCATCAGCAGCTTGTAGTACCGACGGTCGGGGAGGTGGATCGACTCCCGCCGCTCGACCGCGGCCGACTGGCGCGCCAGCTCGCCTGCGTCGCTGCCCTCCTCGATCGCCACGCCCCGCTTGAGGCCTGCCCGGATGTTGTAGCGGCGGCCGTGTTTGAAGTTTGCGAGCAGCTCCTCCGGCGGCCCCAGATCGAGGATCCGCGTGTGCTGCGGCTGCGTCGGCGCGATCGACGCGAAGCCGTTTTTCTCCAACGCCGCTGCGAAGTCGGGGGGAGCCTCGGGTTCCACGACCAGGCGTGCGTACCCTTTCGCCTTCGCAAACTCGATCAGTCCGTCGATGGCTTCTGCTGTGGCCGGCACCGGTCCTCTCGGCACGTACGCCTCTACGGCTGTCCCGACCCTTCTCTCGAGGATGGACGCCATCCCGCCTGCGAAATGCGCGTACTGGACCTTCCAACCAGCGTTGCTCTGCACCGCTCCCCAGGCCCATGACTGAAGAAGCGGTGGCCGCGACGCCAGTCGCTCGAGCTCGACGTCCCAGCGTGCCGCGTCAGAGATCACGGTGCATTGCCTCCAGATGGGCGATGTCATTGACGCCGCCGACGACGAATCGGCCGTTTCGCCGCTCGATCAACGAGATCGACGCGTTCTGGATGCGAAACGGAAACAGGCCTTTGCTCTCCCTGCCGACGACACGGTGAAGCGCGACCTGGATCACTCCGCCATGCGTGACCACGAGCACGTCGCCATGCTGGTGGCGCTCGAGGATCTCATCCAGCGCGGCGCCGGTTCGCTCGGCGAAGGCGATCGCCCTCTCTCCGCCAGGCACGACGTCCCAGTCGGGCTCTCGGACCCACTGAGCCCATGCCGCCGGATAACGGTCAGCGATCTCCTCCGTGCGCAGACCTTCCCATTCGCCCAGATAGATCTCGCGCAAGCCCTTGATGGGCACCGGCTCCAGGCCGACGCGGGCCGCGATGATGTCAGCGGTCTGGAATGCACGCTGGAGGTCGCTCGCATACATGGCGACGAACGCTCGCCCGTTCAGTCGGGAGGCGAGCAGCTCGGCCTGGCGACGGCCTTCGTGCGACAGGGGCGGGTCAAGCTGGCCCTGGATGCGGTGCTCATGGTTCCAGGTCGACTGGCCGTGGCGGATGAGGAGCATGCGCGCCGGCTCGGGCCGAATGGGTAAGGGGAGCTCAGGTGGCTCCGGGCGCGCGGCTCTGATCTCGATGCCTATACTAACTTTCTCTTAAGTCTCGATCGGGCCCGTCCGATCTCAGGAGAAGACCGTTGCAATCGCACGGCACGCTCGCCGAAATCCCACTTCGTTCCATATTGGAGTCCGCTCAGGGTGAGCGGTCTACCGGCACTCTCATCGTCCGCAATGGGAACGGTGAGTCCGCTTCGCTGTACTTTCTGTTCGGTCATCTCTTTCACGCGCAGGGCAATGGCAAGTCCGGTGACGAGGCCGTGGTCCACGCCCTGCACTGGACGAAAGGCGATTTCGAATTCGACGCCAAGGCGAAACTGCCCGCTGACGAGACCGTGAGGGCGGGCATCTCGGAGCTGGTCCACACCGCTGACGCCGCACCGCGACCAGCCCCTGCGGAGCCCACTCCAGAGCCCACGGTCGAGAAACCGGAGCCGGCGCCTGAGCCGCGTTCCGAGCCGCGTTCCGAGCCGCAGCCAGAGCCGAGAATGGAGCGAAAGGAGCATGCTGAGCCCGAGAGAAAGGTGGAGGCACCACAACCGAGGCGGGGCGTGAAACATCGCCCCCAGCCAAAGCACGGACGTGAACCCATCCCTGTCCCGGCGGGTCAGATCCTGTATGACTCGCTGAAGACGTCCTTCGTCGACTTCCCGCGACTCCTTACAACCCTTGAACGCGAGGGCTACACCGGCTATGTCCGGCTTTTGACCGACGACGCATCCGGCTTGATCCTGTTCCGCGAAGGCTCGGCCCTCGAGTGCATGTACGACGGAGCGGCAGAAGCCGCCAATCTCGTCCTCGGCAAGCAGGCGCTGCAGCGGTTCAACGAGGATGTCACCGCGGGGCATGGCGTGCTCGACGTCGTGGGTCTGTCGCCAGAGCTCATCGATGGGCTTTATGAGCTGACCGTCTCGCGACCAATGTACACCGAGCTGTACGCGGCGTGGGTCGACATGAAGGCGCTGCTTGGTTTCTTGAGCGAGCGCAAGCTGAGCGGCAGCGTGATGGTGCGGTCTGGCGGTGGCACTGGCGTGATCATCCTGTCGACCGGCGAGCTGGCCGGCGCGTATACGAGCGAGTCGCGCGATATCTCCGACAAGCCGGACCGCGTGCTGGCGCTTTGCGACGACCCCGGCGCGATGATCGAGGTCAAGTCAGCCG
Organism: Candidatus Dormiibacterota bacterium; assembly: GCA_035280145.1. GTDB lineage: Bacteria > Chloroflexota > Dormibacteria > Dormibacterales > Dormibacteraceae > 40CM-4-65-16. The sequence continues at coordinate 9,570 of DATEGL010000032.1, forward strand.
ACACGACGAAGCACCCGCCGCTTGACGTCGATGAGATCGTCGAGGCACAGCGCGGACGCGTTGCGGCGGCGCCGTCTTTCAATTCACCGCCCCCGCAGCCTGAGCCGGTCGTTGCCCAGACCAATCCGACGCTTCCCGTGATGCCAACCGTGCCGGTGATGTCCACGATGCCACCACCCGAGCCGCCGACAGCACAGATTCCGACGTTCTCCAACTACCAGCAGCCGGCCCCTCCGCCACCGCCTGCCCCAGTGGGGCAAACAGCAACCATGCGCCCAGGTGGACCGCAGTTCGACGCAACGGTGATCGTGGCCGAGCTGCAGGCGATGGCCGATGACGCACTCGGCAACCGGGCGCGCAAGGTGAAGGACATCCTCGGCGCAGCCGATCCGTCGCATGCCGGCATCGAGGCGGCGATCGACCAGATTCCCAGCATCTCGTTACTGTTTGTCGACTCCTCGCGGCTGGAGCAGCTCGCGCAGGAGATGAGGGCGCGGCTCAAGTCCCACCTCTGAGGCGGACGGTGGAAGAACCCTTAACAGGGTGGGTTGTCGTCCGATTTTCTTGGCCTTAACCTCGACGCAGGTGTGCGGGCTTGGGGGTGGAAGCCACGGGAGGAGGGTGGGCCCGCGAGAGCTGGGCAGATTTTTCGCCGCCGGGCTCGCGGCCGCGACCGTCATCCCGCTTGCGGCGTGCGGTGGTGACCCTCCGCAGATAGTCGATTACGCGCCGCAACGGAACGCGATCGACGTTTCGACGGCCGCCCCGGTCCGGATCACCTTCGACCACGACGTCGACCAGGCCTCAGTGGCGAGCCGCCTGTACCTCGCTCCCGCGACGACCGGCTCGGTGCGCTGGATCAGCGGACGCCAGCTCGTCTACGACCATGCGACCCTGCGTCCAAGCACGCTGTACGAGGTAATCCTCGAGCCCGGTTACCACGACGCGATGGGCAACACTTACACGCTTCGCCATCACTGGTCGTTCGTCACCGAGAGCCCGCCGACGCTTTCCGGCTCGAGTCCCGCGAACGGTGAAGTCGACGTCGATCCGTCCGCGTATCTGACCCTCGACTTCACCCGCGGCATGAACCCGGCGACGCTCAAGAGCGCGCTGTCCTTCAGTCCCAACGTGCCGTTCGACGTGCGCCTCGATCCCGCGGACGGCCGTCGCGCAGTGATCGCGCCGTCCCAGCTCCTCGCCGCCAACACCGCGTACCAGCTCCTGGTCAACACCGTGGCCCTCGACGTCGACGGCAACCAGCTGGGCCGCGACCAGCTTGTGCGCTTCACGACCGGCGCCCTTCACCCACTGCGGCACTGGATCGCCTTCGCGACCGACGGGACCGACGGCTCTCCCGGCGGCCTCTGGATCGTCAACGAACGCGGATTTCCCCGCGAGCTGTTCGACTCGAGCGCTGTCAGCGCCTACAGCTGGTCGCCGGGAGGCGAGACGCTGTTGATCCAGGGCCCGGACCAGACTTGGTGGCAGTTCACCCCCGGTGGCGGCGCCGTCCAGATGACCTTCAAGGCGGCCTGGGCGTCGCCGCTGGCGGCCGGCATGGGTTTTGCCTACATCGACGGCACGGGAACACTGCACAGACAGGATGCAACGGGCAACGATGAGGTAATCGCCCACGACGTGGCCGAGGCAGCAGTGGCTCCGAACGGCCTTCGCCTTGCATTCATCAACGAGACGCTCAACGTCAACGAGATCTGGGGGTACGACGTTGGACTGCGCGCCCGCTACGAGCTGGCGCTCGATTCCGCCCCGGTCGGATCGGTGGCATGGGCGCCGACGGGCAATCGCATCGCGTACCTCCGGCACGACCTCACCACGGTGGCTCTTCGCATGCGGAACCTGACCGGCGCAGCTGCGACCACGACTGTTGCCAGCGGTGACATCGGCCGGCCCGCGTGGCTGCCTGACTCCGCGCATCTCGTTTTCTCGGCAGCGCTTGCGACGCCGGCGGGGGGTGTCCGCAAGGCCTTCGTCGTCAACGTGGTCTCGCCGCCTGGCGTCCTGAGCCTGGCGTCTGGTCTTCCATCCGATCCCACGATCCAGGTGTCGTCACCGGTCTCGTCTCCGGACGGTCACCAGATCGCATTTCTAAGCGGCGATCAGGTCTGGCTGATGAACGCCGACGGCACGAGGCCCGTGGCTCTGACCAGGGAGGACCCTGCGAGCTTTCCCTATTCCTGTCGCGCGCTCGCCTGGACTCGGAGCTGAGCGCGGGCGGCTACCTCGTCGAAGAGCTCCTCCAGCCGGTCCGCGGTGCGCGACCATGAGAAACGCTGCGCGAGGAGCCGGCCTCGCCGGCCCATCTGCTGGGCCAGCTCCGGGTCGTTGAGCAGCCTCCCGATCCGCTCCGCGTAAGTCGCGGGATCGTGGCCGTCGATCAGGTATCCCGTCACCTCGTCTCGGATGACCGACCGCAGGCCTGACACGTCCGCGCCCACTACGGGCCGGCCGCATGCCTGCGCCTCGAGGCCAACCAGTCCAAAGGATTCGCTGTACGAGGGCATCACGCACACGTCCGCGGCGGAGTAGAAGTAAGGCAGCTCGTGGTGGGCGACCGAGCCGAGAAAATCGACGCGGTCGCGGACTTCGACCTCTGCGGCGACCGCTTTCAGGCGCTCCATCTCGCTCTCGTCTCCCTCGCGGCTGTCTTCTCCCAGGACGAGCATGCGGACGTCCGGGTGATCGCGGTCGCGAAGCAGGGAAAGGGCGCGAATCGCGACCTCAACACCCTTGAGCCGCTCCAGCCGGCCCACGTACAGGAGCAGCCGTCCCGGACCGTACCCGATGTTGCGACGTCCCTCGGCCCGGTCGATCGGCTGGAACATCGCGAGATCCACGCCGGGAGGAACAACCACGACTCGGTTGGGGTCGGCATGGTAGACGTTCACCAGATCCTCGCTCTCATCCGCCGTGGATGCGATGAGGAGGTCGGCCTGCTGCGCGATCTCGCCCTCTACCTGAATACGCAGCATCGGTTCCGGGCGGGCTCCAGCAGCAAGCGTGCGGTTCTTGACGAGGCCGAGGGTGTGAGCGATGTGGGCCCACCCTGCCGCGAGCTGTGGGCGCAGCAGGCATGCCACCTCGCCCGAGAGCCAGTAATGCGAGAACAGCAGGTCGTAGGAAAGATCCTCGCGCGCAGCGAAAGCCTGGATCTGGGCGGCAAACTGTGGGACCTCGTTGAAGAGCGTGTACTTGTCGAGCCCGCGCCCGGCTGGCAAGTAGATCACGCGCGAGATGGCGGCCAGCCGTTCCACGTCCGGATCGTCTGCTGTTTGCTTGCGGGTGAAGATGTCCGTCGCGATGCCGCGGTCGCTGAACGCAGTCGCCACCTCGCGGACGTAGACGTTGAGGCCTCCGTTCACGTTCAGGCCCAGCGATGCCGTGGGCGACGTGTGCATGGAGATGACCGCGATCCGCCGGGCGGCGCGGTCCAGGGTGATCTCGGCTCCTTCAGCCACGGTATGCCGATCTCGCGTCGAGCCAGCGCCTGGTCACACAGCAGAAGCCGGAACGGGAGACCGGCGAGCAACAGCCCACAACCAGTTAAACCTACGAGGTGCGGGCGTATTCCCGCCGAGCCGGCTCCGCCGGGCTGGATATGATTTGGCCTGAATGCGCCTTATCAACACGAGGCTCTCTAAGAGGCTCTCTTTTTCTAAGAGGATCTCTTGGGCGCTCGGGCTGGCCGTGGCGATTCCGGCGTTCATCGTTCTCACCGCCATCTCCACGCTTGCCGACACGTCACCCTCGCCTTCAGCAGCCGTCAGCCTTCCCGGCGACCCGGCCAAGGGCGGCACACTGTTCGCCCAGAACTGCGCCACCTGCCACGGAGCCAACCTCGAAGGTGGGATCGGCGCGGTGCTGAACCCGATCGACAAGCTGCCTGGCGTGCCGAATGTCCTCGACCCGGCCTTCCTGATCACGATCATCACCGACGGCCGGCAGCCGCAGGCGGGTGACCCGAAGCAGACCCCCATGCCCCCAAAAGGCGGCAATGACAAGCTGACCGACCAGGACATCAAGGACCTCGCCTCCTACATCATTCAGCAGAACCAGCTGCCGCCAGGCAGCGCCCCGCTGTCGCCTGGCGAGCTCGCGAAGCGCACGATCCTCTGGGTGGGCATCGGCATCATCGCCATGGTCTTCATCACATACCTGCTCGCGACCTACAACATGCGCTGGATCGCGCGCAGAGCCGCGGCGCGACGCAAGTAGTCTCAGCAGGTCCCGCACCGCCGCCACATCCCACACCCGCCGGCGGGTCCCCGCGCATCCTGATCCTTTTCAGCGACACGGGTGGCGGGCACCGCGCAGCGGCCAGAGCTCTCACCGACGCGTTGAAACAGCTGGACCCCACGTGCGTCGTGACCGTCGCTGACCCTCTGATCGGCCAGGGTCCAGTCGTGGTGCGGCGCCTGGCCTCGCTTTACTCACCGATGATCAGCCGGTCTCGTGCCGCGTGGGGTGCGGTCTATCACTCGAGCAACACCCAGCCAACCTTCGCCGCGATCCGCGCCGTGTTCGGCCCCCCTGTACGGAAGGTTCTGCGCCAGCTCTTCGAACTGAGAGATCCAGACGTGGTGCTGTCAGTCCATCCGCTGCTCAACCATGTCGCTCACCAGGCCATCCGCAAAAGCGGGCGGCCGCGCGCCTTGATGACCGTGATCACAGACCTGGTGGACTTTCACCGCGGCTGGACTTTCAGCCAGGCGGACCTGGTCGTGGCGCCGACGGAGGGAGCGCGGCGGGTGGCGCTCCGGCGCCGCGTGCCGGCCGATCGCGTCAGGCTGCTCGGGCTTCCGGTCGACCTGCGCTTCCGGCCGCCGGCTCCCGGCGAGAAGGAAGCTCTGCGCCGCCGCTTCGGGCTCGACGAGCGCCGCTTCACCGTCCTGGTGATGGGCGGCGCCGCGGGCGTCGGCCATCTCGCCGCACAGGTGCGCGTGCTCGCCACCGACCCGCATCCATGGCAGCTGGTCGTCGTGTGCGGTCGCAACGAGAAGCTGCGCAAGCGCCTGCTCGAGCTTTACGTCGAGACACCGGTGCTGGCCCTCGGATTCGTCGACTACATGCCGGAGCTGATGCGGGCCTGTGACCTCGTGGTGACAAAAGCGGGCCCAGGTGCGATTGCGGAATCGCTCGCGACTGGGCTTCCGCTCGTCATCACTGGTTTTCTTCCGGGCCAGGAGACTCCCAATGTCGAGTTTGTCGTCGAATCCCGGATCGGCGCGTTCGCTCCGAAAGAGGAGGACCTGCTCGAAGAGGTTCGAGTGATGGCGGAGGGCGGTCCCACATGGCGCGAGATGTCGCACAACGCCAAGGAGATGGCGCATCCATACGCGTCGGCGGACATCGCTCGCGAATGCCTGCTGCTCGCCGCTCGCTACAGGGCGTCCGCGCAAGCGAGCCTGTAAGGGCACAGCCTGCAGCGCCGGCGCTCAGGCTTCGCAGCGAAGTGGCCCGCGCGAATGCCCTCGGCAACCTCCGACCCCTCGACCTCTGCCTCGGTAATGAGACGTTCTACCTTGTCGATATGCACCGATTCGCCCGATGCCAGATAAACAACCTCGAGGTCGACTGGCTGGAGCTGAAGCGATCGGGTCGCACCGAGCGCGTAGAGAGCAACTTGCAGGTCGCGCCTTCGCCGCACGACGGGCCGTCCGCTCTTGTAGTCGATGATTCGCCAGCCGTCCTGCGTGCGGTCGACACGGTCGATCACACCGCGCAGCGTCCAGCCATCGACCGCCACGTCGAATGGTTGCTCTAACAACGCAGGCACGGAATCAAAGCCGCCACGGCTTCTGTATGCCTCCAGCTCGGCGGCGCCGTTGCGCTTGAATGCCGGCGCCCGCCGCGCGTCCGGGAATGCGGTCGTCTTCCACACCTGGTCGTGGAGCCCACGCAGCCGCGCCCCGCTGAGCGGCGTCCCGCCTCGACGCAGTTCGCCGGCCCGCCGCAGGACTTCGTGCAGGATCACGCCGTGCACCGCTTCTGCGCTCTGCACGGCAGGGAGCCGCTGCACGTGCCGGTACCAGTACTGCCGCGGGCAATCGCGGTAGGCGGCGATCGCGCTGAACGACAGCACCACCTCGCCCGAGTAGCCGTTCGTGGACACGGCGGGCGCAGCAATGACCGGCGCCGCGAGCTGCCGTTCCACGACGACGCCGGTCCCCGCGGCCCGGACTTCGGCCACAAAGCGCGACTCCCGCCAGCGGCGACCACCTTCGTAGTGGGTCGCACGCGTGAGGTACAGACGTCGCCTTGCGCGAGTCATGGCCACATACAGGAGTCGCCGTTCCTCGGCGATGACGTCTTCGCGCCCGCGCACCAGCGGCTCCAGTACCGACGCCGGCAGCTCGAAGCGTGGCGAGCGTGCTGACTGCGGTAGCCGGCCCTCGACCAGCGAGGGCACGAACACCGCTTCGAACTCCAGGCCCTTCGACTGATGGATTGTCATGACGTGGATCGCGTCACGGGCGGATGTGTCGTCAGAGCTGTCGGACACGTCATCTTCACCGGAGAGCAGCACGAGCTCGAGGTGCCGCATGTAGGCCTCGAGTGAGTGCTCGGGATTCGTCTCGCAGAATTCGGCGATTGTGTCGGCAAGCCTGCTGGCGCTCGGCGTCGCGGGGTACCTCGATCGCTCCATCAGCTCGAAGAAGAGGTCGCGCACGTCGAGCCGCCCGGCTGCCTCAGCAAACTCCTCGAGCAGCGACCGCATCGCGCCCGCCGCCGGTCGCGCCAGGGCGACGAGGTCGGTCGGATCGCGAACGACTCTCAGCATCGCAATGAGGTCTTTGATCTCCGCGCGATCGTAGAACCCATGCCCGCCGACGACCACGTGCGGCAAGCCGCGCGACGCCAGGGCGAGGGCGACCGGGCGAGCGATCGCGTTGGTCCGGCAAAGCACAGCGATCGCCGACGGGGCTAATCCATCGTGGATGAGCTTCTGAGCCTCGCTTGCGATCTCGGAAGCTTCGGAAAGGCCATCGCCGCAGTCCCACAGCTGAACCGCCGGCCCTCCCCCATCCGCACCCAGTTGCTTGGCCAGGCGGTCAGGGTTGTTCGCGATGAGTACCGCCGCC
>DATEGL010000033.1:0-2663 GCA_035280145.1 Candidatus Dormiibacterota bacterium
GAGCTGGAGGAGATCAAGGCCTTCGGCCGCGCCGAGTAGCAACATGTAGCTCAAACTTCCGAGGGTGAGGATGCGTCGCCCGCCACCGGGTCGCATCCTCAACCTCGTCGGCGCGCTGGTCGGGTCCGCCGCCATTCTCTACGCGACCTTCTACGGAGCCGGTCCCCTGCCCGCACTCGGCCCCGCCTTCAACCCCACGACTGGGGCCTGGACCATGGCCGCCGAAGCGCAGATCACCGACCGCGTGCTACATCTCGACGGTCTCCAGCAGCCGGCGCGCGTTCTATTCGAGCCCAACGGCACCGCCCACATCACCGCCGAGACCGACCACGACCTGTTCCTCGCCCTGGGCTACGTGCACGCGCGCTTCCGCCTCTTCCAGATGGACCTGATGCGGCGCCAGGGCGCGGGCAGGCTGGCCGAGGTCGTCGGCAAGGCCGCCGTCGACTCGGACAGGTTCGAGCTTGAGCTCGGGCTGGTGCGAACGGCGCAGGCGGAATGGAACGCACTGGCACCAGGCGACCCTAACCGCGACGCCATGCTCGCGTATACCCAGGGTGTTAACGACCGCATCGCCGAGGCGAAGACGACGCACCAGCTCGACCCGATGTTCGCGCTGCTCGGATACACCCCACGGCCGTGGACACCCGTTGACTCCGCGCTGATCAAAGGCGACATGACCCAGACCCTGAGCTTCACCGACACGCCGCTCGTCATGGCGCTGCTGAACAAGTCGCTCGGCGCGGACCTCACGTCGCAGTGGTTCCCGACACTTCCGCCCAACCCGCAGTCTCCCTACGACCCTGGCCCCTACCCAAAGCCAAAGGTTGCGCCCATCGAGCAGCTGCCTGCGCCCACGGCGCAGACGGCGGCGCAGACGTCAAGTGACCTGCAGGACCTGTACGACCGCCTGGCCGCGCTGCCTTCAGGCCTCGTCTCGCACGGCGGGGCGAGCAACAACTGGGCGGTCGCCGGCGCCAAAAGCGCGAGCGGCGGCGCGCTGCTGGCCGGTGATCCACACCTGCACCTGACGCTGCCGGCAATCTGGTTCCAGCTGACGATCGACTCCCCGACCTACCACGCGGCCGGCGTCAGCATCCCAGGCACGCCTGTAGTCCTGATCGGCCACAACCAACACATCGCGTGGAGCCTCACTGACGCCCAGAACCAGCAGACGTTCTACTACGTCGAGAAGGAGGACGCAGCCCATCCGGATTCCTACTTCTGGAAAGGGCAATGGAAGCCCTACGACAAGATCGCCTACGACATCCCGGTCAAAGGCGGCAAGACCCAGCACCTGATGGTTCGGCTCAGTGTCCACGGACCGGTCATCTCTGACCACGGCCAGACAACATCGGTGTGGTGGGCGGGCAACCTGCCGTCGCAAGACCTTGGAGTGCTGCTCGCGATCGATCGGGCGAGCAGCTGGCAGGAGTTCCGCGACGCGCTTCGTGGTTGGTTCTCGCCCACGCACAACTTCGTCTACGCCGACGATCGCGGCAACATCGGCCTCATCTCCGCCGGCTATTACCCGCAGGTCGCCAAAGGCCAGCCCTGGCTTCCGCTGCTTGGCACCGGCGAGTACGACATCGCGGGCACCATCCCATACGACGTCATCCCGCAGGACTACAACCCACCAAGCCACATCATCTGGTCGGCCAATCAGCGCCAGGTCACAAACGACTACCCGTATTACATCGGCACCGCGTCCAACTTCTTCGACCCCGGCTATCGGGCCGACGAGATTCATCGCGTGCTCAGCCAGCCGGGCAAGCTCAGCGCACAGGACATGCAGTCACTGCAGACCGACACGCGCGACTTTCTGGCTTCGGAGACGGTCCCGGTGCTGCTGCAGTCGCTCTCCAAGGCCCAGCTGACCGCGAGGGAGAGCACAGCGCTCGACCTCCTGCGGGGTTGGGACTACCGGATGGACGCCACGTCCACCGCGGCGACGGTGTGGGCGTACTTCTGGGGCTGGTACCTGACGGAGACGTTCGGGCCCTGGTGGAAGTCGCGCGCGGTGCAGGTCGTCTTTCAGGAGGTCGACGACATGTTGGGCCAGGACCTCGAGATGTGGACTGTGAGCGACCCGACGAACCCGGCCTTCAGTGCTCCGGGCGTTGGCTCGCGGACGGCGCCCGATGCCGAGCGTGCGGCATTCCGAAAGGCGGTCGACCAGCTAAGCCGGGTGCTCGGACCGGACCCGAACTCATGGACATGGGGCAGGGTGCACACGCGCGTGCTCGACAACCTGGCACACATCGGCGGGCTCAGCTACGGGCCGCGTCCCGACCGCGGTGACGGCAACACGCCGCTGGCCGCGGGTGGATATCCCTCGACCCATGGGCCAAGCTGGCGCATGGTGGTGGATTGGGGCTCGCGCACGTTCCTCGGCGTGTACCCCGGCGGCCAGAGCGAGAACCCCGCCTCAGACTGGTATACCAACCGCGTCGACACCTGGTGGGCAGGCCAGCTGGACATGATGCGGTCGGCGGACGAGGCCGCGGCGCTCGGCGGCGGAGCCATGTGGAGCATGGAGCCGTGAGGCTCGTCCTCACAATCCTGTTCGCCGGCCTCGTGTCCGTCGCCGGCGTGCTGGTTGGACTGTGGTGGGCGCCCTTTGTCGTCGGCCTGGTCGTCGGCGCAGCGCATCCGCGCGCGCG
>DATEGL010000034.1:0-5995 GCA_035280145.1 Candidatus Dormiibacterota bacterium
ACGGTCACAGCGGGCAGCACCTGCGCCTGGCTGGGCCGGTCCGGCAGGTTGCTGACCTCGGCGATCACGTCGCGGCGGTAACGAAGCAGGAAGTCGCGACCCTTCCGACCGAGGGTCACGTACTGGGGATGGTCGCTGTAGTTCTCCTGCATGTAGCGGGTGGCGGCCCGGATGTTGTTGACGTTGATCGCGCCGGCGAGCCCCTTGTCGGTCGTGACCAGGATCATCACGGCGCGCTTGCCTTCGCGCCGGACCAGAAACGGGTGCTTGTACTCGGTCGCTCGCTCGGTCACGGTCTGCAGCACCTCGATCATCTTGTCCGCGTACGGCCGCGTGGCCTGGACGGCCGCCTGCGCCTTGCGCAGCCTCGTCGCGGCAACCACCTGCATCGCCTTGGTGATCTTCTGCGTGTTCTTGATCGAGTCGATGCGGCGGACGATGTCGCGGTACGCGGGCATCTACGACTTTGCCACCGCCGCGGCCGCCTGAGGAGCGGGGTCGGGCTGATCCTGGTAACCCTCGACGCCGAACTGATGGTTGAACGTCGAGACGGCAGCGTTGAGACGCGCGAACAGCTGGTCGTCCAGGGCTTTCTGCCTGTCGATCTCCTCCAGCACGTCCGGACGCTCGCTCTTCATGAAGCGCACGAAACCCGCCTCCCACTCGCGTACGCGCGCCACCGGGACCTTGTCGAGATGGCCCTGGGTGCCGGCATAAATCACGGCCACCTGCTCGGCGAGAGGGACCGGCTGATATTTGTCCTGCTTCAACAGCTCGGTCAACCGGGCTCCGCGTTCGAGCTGGTTCCGGCTTGCGGAGTCGAGGTCGGAAGCGAACTGCGCGAAAGCGGCCAGGTCGCGGTACTGCGCAAGGTCGAGACGCAGCTTGCCAGCCACCTGGCGCATCGCCTTCGTCTGTGCGTCACCGCCCACCCTCGACACCGAGATGCCCACGTTGAGCGCCGGGCGCTGGCCCGCGTTGAACAGGTCGGCCTGCAGATAGATCTGGCCGTCGGTGATCGAGATGACGTTGGTCGGGATGTAGGCCGATACGTCGTTCGCTTGCGTCTCGATGACCGGAAGCGCAGTCAGCGACCCGCCGCCGTGGGCTTGATTCATCTTGGCGGCTCGCTCGAGAAGTCGTGAATGCAGATAGAAGACGTCGCCCGGATAAGCCTCACGGCCGGGCGGGCGTCGCAGCGTCGCGGACAGCTGGCGATAGGCCCACGCCTGCTTGGTCAGGTCGTCGTAGCAGCAGAGCGCCTCTCGGCCGGTCTCCAGAAAATGCTCGCCCATCGCGCAGCCGGCGTATGGGGCGATGTACTGCAGAGATGCCGGGTCGGCTGCCGACGCGGCGACGATGATCGTGTAGTCCATCGCCCCGTTCTCTTCGAGCGTCGCGGCGACGCGGGCGATAGAGGCCGCATTCTGACCGATCGCGACGTAGATGCAGAAGAGGTCTTTCCCCTTCTGGTTGATGATGGTATCCAGCAGCACAGTCGTCTTGCCGGTGAAGCGGTCACCGATGATCAGCTCGCGCTGACCGCGGCCGATCGGGATCATCGCGTCGATCGCCTTGATGCCCGTCTGGACGGGGCTGTCGACGCGCTTGCGGGTGATGACACCGGGGGCGATCCGCTCGAGAGCAAGTGTCTTGGTCGTCTTGATCGGGCCTTTGCCGTCGAGGGGTACGCCGAGCGGGTTGACGATCCTGCCGAGCAACTCGTCGCCAACCGGGACCTCGAGCAGACGCCCGGTGGTCTGCACCTCGTCGCCCTCGTGCAGGTGGCCGAAGTCGCCCAGGATGACCGAGCGCACCTGGTCTTCCTCGAGGTTCAGGGCCAGCCCGAAAGTCTCGTGAGGAAATGAGAGCAGCTCACCCGCCATTGCGTTCTGGAGGCCGTAGATCTGCGCGATGCCGTCACCGACGGCGACGATCCGGCCCACGTCCGCGGCAACCAGGCTCGCGTCAAAGTCCTTGAGCCGTTCCTTGATTACCTCCGAGATCTCTTTGGTGCTGATTCCCACTGCTGGTTTTCTCCTTACGTGGCCGCCAGGCGGCGGCGCAGCTGCTGCAACCTGGTGGCGACGCTGGCGTCGATGACACGGTCACCGTACTGAAGCTTCAGCCCGCCGATGATGCGGGGGTCGACCGCCGCGGTCAGGCGCACTTCCTTTTCCAGGCGCTGGGAAAGCTCCCGGGCGACCCGATCGAGGCCCTCGGCTTCTAGCTCGATCGCGGTGGTCACCGTCGCACGGATGCGACCCGCTGTCTCGTCAGCGATGCGCTGATACTCCTCCTCGATCCCGACCGCATCTTCGATCCGCCCGGATTCGATCATCAGGCGGGCGAGATTGGTCGCTTCGCCGTCAAAGAGCTGCGGGGACGCGGCTACGAGCGCCTCTCGTTGGGAGGTCGGGATGCTCGGGTTGGCGAGTGCGGACGCCACCTCGGGATTGGAAAAGAACTGGCTGATCCTGGCGAGGCGTTTGCTCCATTCCTCGACCTGACGATCCTGCGTGGCCAGCTCGAAGATGGCCTTCGCGTAACGCCTAGCCGCGGCCGTCGCCACTGGCGACCTCCTCTATCGCCCGCTCGATCAGCTTTCGGTGCTTGCCGTCGTCGAGCGTCTCGCCGATGACTTTCTCTGTGGCCGTGACGACGAGGTCTGCGACCTCCGTTCGCACCGACCGAATGGCCTGGTCGCGCTCCACCTCGATCTGTCTGCGCGCGTTCTCGACGGTCCGCTTGGCCTCTTCGTCAGCCTTCTGCTTCAGCTCCTGGCGGAGCTGCTCGGCCGACTTCGCCGCGCCGTCCAGAACGTTCTGAGCCGATTTGCGCGCATCACTCAGCCTCGCCTCTGCTTCGCGCAGCCTCTCCTCAGCATCGGCGCGCGCCTCTTCCGCCTGCTTGAGCTGCTCGGCGATCGCGCGCTGCCGTGCTTCGGCCACCTTGACGATCTCCGGGTACACGTAGCGGGCGAGCACGGCGAGCATCAGGAGGAAGGCGATCAGTTCAACGATCACCGTCCCATCGATCGTGACGACGCCGGCCACATCCGCCAGGTACAGCATTTACTTGACCTGGGACAGGAGGACGAATCCCAACCCGAAGGTCACGAAGTACATTCCTTCAACAAGGCCGACCACGGCAAAGAGCCAAGGCAGCATCCGGCCCTGAGCCTCTGGCTGGCGGGAGATGCCGCCGAGGAACGCGTTACCGGCGACCGCGTCACCAATGCAGGCTCCGATAGCCGCTCCTCCCAGCGCGACTCCGAATCCAAGGAGGGCCGCGGCCATTCCAATTCCATGGTCAGTCACTCAACTACCTCCTGTTGATGTTCATGTTCGAGACCCTCTCGAGCAGCACCGAAATAGACGACCGTCAGCAGCATGAAGATGAAGGCCTGGATGAACCCGATGAAAAGCACGTCGAAGAACTTCCAGATGATGAGCAGCAGCGCTCCCGCGATGGTCCCCGGAACCGAGCCACCGACCGGCAGGGAGGCAGCGCTGAGGCCCACGATCAGGCCAATGATCGCGGCGCCCGCGAAGATGTTGCCGAACAGTCGGAACGAAAGCGTGATCGGCTTGGTCACCTCTTCGATGAGGTTGAGGGGGATGAAGACCATGCGCACCGGCAAGGGCAGCTCGAAGGGTCGCGTGAACCTGCGCAAGAATCCCCAGATCCCCTGTACGTGAATGCTGTACCACTCCACCACCACGATCACGATCACAGCCATCGCCAGTGTCTGGTTGAGGTCTGCGTTGGCTCCGTGGAGGAAGGGGAACAGGCCGATCGGGAAGAACTCGATCCAGTTGGCCACAAGGATGTAGAGGAACAAGGTCATGGCCAGCGGGATGATGAAGAGCGCGTCTTCCGAGACGTTGCTTTTGATAAGGCCGCGCAGCAGGTCGTAGCCCCACTCGACCACCGCCTGGACTTTCGTTGGCTCGCCGTAGCGCAGCTGCCCTCGCAACCAGAAACCTACGGCGAGTGTCACGACGATCGCGACGAAGCTCGAGATGAGAGTCGTGTAGTTGAAAGTGCAGAACGTGCCGCAGCTGCCGATCGTGATGGTGGGTTGCCCGATCGACTCTGCCAGCAGGATCATGCGCGGAGTCCGTGCCGGGCGCCAACGGCGCCCATGACGAGCTGCGCCACACCGACGCCCGCCACGACCGGCCACACCGGCACGCCGATCAGGCGGGCCGCGCCGATCGCCAGGAGGCTGAAAAAGGCAAGGCGAAGAACGCTGGTCGGAAGGATCGGCGCTCCGCGGTCTAGCACCGCCTGGAACGTGAACCCGTTGAACGCGCCTATGGCCAGGCCAACCGCGATGCCCGAGGCTGCGGAAGAGAGTCCCGTGAGCGCTCCTGCAAACAGAACGGCGGCGGTAAGAACCAGGCATACGCTCAGGGTCTGGACCTGGACGCTGCCCGACCTCACTTAGTCATATCCCTTACTTTCACCCAGATCCCGGCCGCGCCTGCAGCGAGGCCCACGAACAAACCGACAAGAACGAAGAGCGGGGCGGTGTGCCACGCGCGGTCCAGGGCCACGCCGATGAGCAGCGGGATCAAGACCGCGGCCGCCATGTAGAACCCTATCCCGGCCAGATCCGATCCCGTCGGGCCTGATCCCGAGTCGGGCGCCATGCCCCTCCGAATTCTACTGAGAAGTCGAAACGCCCAGCAGGCGGCGCAGCCATGTCGCGGGCGCCCTAACGCCGGCGTGCTGAAGAAGGTCGGCGGCCACAGTCGAGATCAGGACCGCGGTCACGATGAGGACGACGGCGAGGATGCGGCCGTGCCCGAAGAGCGTCAGCCCAAGCGCTCCCAGCAGCGCGCTCGCGGCGTAGAAGACATAGCACGTCTGGCGCGGGTCGAGGCCGAACGACTGCAGGCGATGGTGCAGGTGGAGCCGATCCGCCGTGGCCACGGAAGCCCCCTGCCAGCGGCGGCGCAGGATCGTCCATCCCGTGTCGGCGATGGGAAGCGCGAGCGCGAGCACCGGCGCCGCCAACGCGAACGCGACCGCGACCTTCGCCACGCCGAGGATCGAGATCGCCCCGAGCGCGATGCCGAGAAAGTGCGCTCCGGAGTCGCCCATGAAGATGCGGGCGGGATAGAAGTTGAACAGCAGAAATCCGGCGCAGCAGCCGGCAAGTGCGCCGCTAAGCTGCACGACCTCCGGCTGCTTCAGCTGACCGGCGGCCAGCATGAGGATGATCGCGACGATCCCCACGACCCCGGCGGCCAGTCCGTCCGCGCCGTCGAGGAAGTTGACGGTGTTCTGCATGCCGACCAGCCAGAACACGCTCACCGGCGCCATGAGCAGCTCGAGCTCGACGATGTGGCCGCCTGGCAAGCTGAAGAACCGGATCTGGGTGCCGAAGAGCACGACGGCGGTGATTGCGAGGGCGACCTGGACACCGAGCTTGACCAATGGGGGCATCGACCAACGGTCGTCGATGATGAGCACGGTCATCGCGAGCCCTGACACGACCAGGACGCCCAGGGTCCCAGCATCGTGCGGCAGCAGGGCCAGGATCGCGACCGCAAGCCCGAGCCACATTGCCAGGCCGCCAAGAAGCGGCGTGAGGTGGGCGTGGGCGTGCCGGCCGCCCGGCTGGGCCATGACGCCGAGCCGCCGCGACAGCGGTATCGCTACGAGCGGCACGGTGAGCGCGCAGACAGCCAGGGCGACGAGGAACGGCCACACACCCGGCAGCACGTGCTCGGCAATGCTCGAAAGCGCCTGATCGCTGAAGAAGTCAGTCAAACGCGTAGGGGATCGGGAACTTTCGACAGAGCTCCAGCGCCCGCTCGTGCACGGAGTCAAGCGTCGCGGGATCGTCGATCCGCTCGACCAGGTCGGCGATGCAGTCGGCGATGACGACCATCTCCTGCTCGCCCATGCCCCGCGTCGTCACCAGCGGCGTTCCCACGCGCACACCGCTCGGGTTGAACTTCGATGCGTCGTCAAACGGGAT
>DATEGL010000035.1:0-3693 GCA_035280145.1 Candidatus Dormiibacterota bacterium
CCCGGCTCAGGCAGGGCGAAGGCTTCGCCGGGGGCGGGCTTCATAGAGATCTGATCAACCTCTGGTGAACGCCCAGCGGGAATCGACCAGTGCCGGTCCGATCACGTTAGGTGCAGAGGTCGCCGGGCAGCCTGGATCGGCCGATGGGGCCGTCGCGGAGTAGTCGTGGAAAGAAAGCAGCGTGTACTTCAGCGTCGCGTTCGTGATCAACCAGCTCAGGTACTGCGCGTCGCACAGCGACAGCGTCACGGTCAGGCTTGAGGACACGCCCTGCGGCTGACCCTGCTTCGGCAGTGTCGACGCCGGCCCGACGCGGATCACATGGACGTTGGTGAAGACGGTCCGCGTGACCTGCCGTTCGTTCCCCTTCAGGAACAGGTTGGTATTCAGCGTGGCCAGGATGTCGATGTAGTCACCCTGCGCGACATAGCCCGCGACGCCCTGCTGCTCGCTCGTCGGCAGCGTCATCGCGACGTAGCCGGCCGGAATCGGCAGGTACGAGGACACAGCCCCGGTGACGTCGTCTGGGTTCGACGAGACGAGGTTGCGTGTGATCACCTCGCCCTTGTAGATGGGCACGACGGCGGCAAACCCGTTCAGGTCGGTCAGCTTGAGAAATGCGTTCTGTGCACCCGCCGACGCAATTGACCCAAAGGTCAGCATGTCAGGGGTGATCGGCTCACGCGGCTGGATGTCGCGCACGGCGGCGACCGCGCGAACGTCACTTGCGCTGGACACGCCGCGGCTGAACAGCAGCCCGAAAGCAAACATCGCGAGGAATGCGAGAAGCGCGAGCGCGACGCCAAGCACGAAAAGCGGCGTCCGGACTATGGTGGTGCTGCCAGGACGTGCCTGGCCGATTGTTGCCATGAATCAGGCCTCCTTCAGTGATCTGACGGAAGCCACCCAGCGGGTCCCGTCCCAGTAATCGCCCGGCTCTGTCGGAGCTTCGGGTCCAATCACCAGGTAGGTCACCCGTCTGAGGACCAGGCATCCCGACAGAAGGTCGTGCAGTGCTTGTTTGCGCGGGGTAAACGCGGGGAGCAGCCAGCCCACTCCGACCAGCAGGCTCGAAATCGTCTTCAACCAGTAGCGGGCGCTGGCGCGGTAGAAGGTGACCGGATCGCCTCGCAGGTCGGCGACATACAGGTTCAGCGCCATCTTGCCGAGCGTTGCTCGCGCCGGCGAGCTCTCGAACAGGGCGAAGTAAGCCCACGAGACGAGCCCGCTGACGGGCGCGATGTTGGCGACCGTCCGGACGTCTCTGTCCGACGCCACGATCACGATCGCGGCGATCGTGAACTGCGCCCCAAACAGGACGATGAAGTCGATCAGGTACGCGGCCACGCGCCGCCAGAACCCGGCATATCGCACCTCCGTTTTGGCCACCGGTCGTGGTGCCTGCGGATAGGCGTGAATCACAGGGTCAGCCGCCGATTCGTGCATGGGTAACGCCGCGCGAGCTGTTCAGAGCGCGCCCTCCTTCCCTCTTCTGGGGCTTTTGCTTGGGTCACCTTATGAAGCGGCGGGCATGCTCACAACATGACTTTCCGCCCGGGGGCGGCTCCGTCACCCCGCGACATAGGACGGATGACCTATGACCTAGAGGCGCCAGGCCCCTTCAGAAGCTGCCGCGTGCCGGCTTAAGCCGCGCCTCCCGCTTGCGGCAGCGCGAGAGGTGACGCGCCGAACTTTTCCTGGAGGAACCGGCCGTTCGCGAGGAGCGCGTCAGAGTCCTTCTTGTGCACGGCGTCCGCGACCTCGTTCATCTTGGAATCGAGCAGCGTCAGCTGATCGTCGAGGACCTGATCGGCGGTCTTGCCGTTCGGCATCTTGTGCAGCGTCGCATAGGCGCGCGGCAGGTTCAGGTAGGCCTGGAGCGCGGAAGGTAGGTAGTCGGTAGCAGTGCGGCCGACCACGAACAGGTCGGGCGAGCCGGGTGGGAAGTCGGCGTAATGCGGCAGGATGCCCATGATCGTGTCGGCGATGTCCTGCACCTTGGCCGACAGCGGCGGCGGAAGCTTGCCCTGGGCGATGCTCAGCTGGCGCTGGAGGCTGCGCCGGATGCTGTCCGGGTCGAACGACGTCCCGCTGAGCGCAACCTTGGGCGGGCCTGGAGCGAGCACCGCGCCGATCGCGTACATGGCAATGACGACGAACGGCCAGAAAGCCGCAGTGATCACGTGGGCGAAGAACAGCAGCAGCCCAAGGATCGCGAGCGCGCTGCCCGCGATGTTCCGAAAGCTGTAGAGGTAGCGAAGCACCGGGTTCACTTCGATCTTTCCGGGGTCACTGATAGCCACGGATCACCTTGAAGACCGATGCGAGCGAGACGTTCCGGCTGTCGAACACCTGGCCTCCCGTGAGGTTAGCGATGTCGTTGAGCTGCTGCGGGCTCGCCTCGCCGAAGATGATGGCGAACGTCGGGATCGCCTTCACGTCGGCCGACTGCGAGTTGAAGAAGCGCTGGAATCCTGGTCCATCATGTCCCTGGTTGTTCTCGCCGTCCGTCATGAGCACGACGGAGTAGAAGCGGTCAGGCTCCGCGGCTTTGGCCCTGTCAGCGTCCTGGTACGCGCGGATCAGGGCGTCGTAGATGGCGGTGCCATCGCTGGCCTGCAAGTTGTCGACGTAGCGGCGAACGGTGGCAAGGTCGGGGCTGCTCGCGCTGACGTCTTTGATCGTGAACGTGCGGTCGTCCTGCACGGAGCCGTTGAACGAGATGATGGTGATCTCCTCTCGCTCTCGGAGCCGCGCAAAGCGCCCGGTGATCGTCTGGTCCGCTCCGGTGAGGTTGTCGAATGTCCTCTTCACGCCGTTCAGGCGGTCGCCTTCCATCGACCCGCTGATGTCGAGCACGAAGTACGTGTGGGCCGGCGGGCGGATCCGATCGAGGTAGGCGAAGAGCAGGGTGTTAATGACGTTCAGGTTGGATGGGAAAGGCAGCTCGACGAGCAGCTGCGACGTGAACCGCGAGTCGGGCTGCACCTCAGGAATCGTGGGCCGCCGGTCGGTGCTGGTCATGATCTTGCGCTGCACGTCGGCCGACCGGAGATACGCCACCACCTTGTCGTAGGCATCGCGCTTGCTCGCGTTGAGCAGCATCAGCGGGTAGTTGGCGGTGATGATGCCGTCCTTCGGGTAGATGAGGTCCAGCGGCTCGTGGAGCTTCCCGGCCGTGTTCAGGGAGAGCAGGACGGACTCGTAGTTGATCATGCCGTCGACCCTGTCCTGCTGGCGAACGAACGAGTCGGCGAGGAAGCCTGAGCTGCCTGCCGTGAGGACCTGGCCGCTGAAGAAGTCAATGAGCCTGGCCACGTTGATCGAGCTCGCGTCGATCACACCCCCGCTGCCGGCGAACGCCGACGCGACGCCGACCAGCGCGACGAAGCCACTGTTGGACGCGGCGGGGTTGGTCATGGCGAAGTGGAATGTGCCGTCCTTGGCGGCGTTCGCGATGTCGGCCCACGTCACGGACGTCGAGCCGGACCAGCCAAGTCGCTGGGCGACGCTGTGCTTCACGCCTATGACGACCGGCGAGAGCATGATCGGCTGCTGAGCAGTGATCTTCCCGCTCCTGCCCTGCAGCAGGGTCAGGTAGTTGCCGCTGGAAAACCAGGCCATGTCGCTGTGGTCCGAGCCGTCGCTGATGGCCTGCGCGCCGTCGAGTGACCCGGTGTATTTGAGGGACAG
>DATEGL010000036.1:0-8701 GCA_035280145.1 Candidatus Dormiibacterota bacterium
CTTCAAAGCGGAAAGCCCGCTCGCGCAGGCTTTCCAAGGCTGGGGTGGGGGCGTGAATTCTGACTAGTGTGCTCTAACGGCAGACCATATGGTAGCACGGTGCTCGACAATCCACAACATATAGACACCTGGGGATAACTACTCTGAAACTTCCTTTACCGCTGGACATGGAACCGATGCTCTCGGCCATCTCCGACGGCGGCATCCCCAAGGGCGCCGGCTGGGAGTACGAGCCGAAATGGGACGGCTTCCGCACCCTGGTCTTCCGGGATGGAGAGGAGGTGGCGCTGGTGAGTCGGGGCGGCCGGCCCATGACCCGCTACTTTCCAGAGCTCGTGCCGGCAGTCCGATCCCTGCCCGATAAGAAGCTTGTAATCGACGGCGAGGTCATCGTCGTTGGCGCCAACGGTCTGGACTTCGGCGCCCTGCAGCAGCGGGTTCATCCCGCCGAATCGCGCGTCCGGATGCTGAGCCAGGCCACACCGGCCTGGTTCGTCGCGTTCGACATCCTCGCGGTGGGCGCGACGGACCTACGCAAGAAGTCGCTCGGAGAGCGTCGGGAACGACTCGAAAAGCTGCTCAAGGGCGTCAAGAAGCCGATCTTCCTGACCCCTTACACGCGCGATCCGAAAAAAGCGCAGAAGTGGTTTGAGAAGTTCGAAGGCGCCGGCCTTGACGGTGTCATCGCCAAGGCCTGGGATGGCCCGTACGTGCCGGGCAAACGGCTGTGGGTGAAGGTCAAGCATCAGCGCACGGCGGACTGCGTGGTGATCGGCTGGCGCAAGACGGCCGACGGAGCGACTCTTGGAGCGCTGCTACTGGGCCTGTACGACGAGAAAGGCACCATGCATTACGTCGGCCACACCTCGTCTTTCAACGCGGCCGAGCGTCGGGAGTTGATCGCGAAGCTCAAACCGTTGGAGACACAGATCCCGGAGGAAGAGTGGAGCGCGAACCCTGGCCGGATGCCCGGTGGGCTGAGCAGGTGGTCGCGCGGCAAAAAGGACACAGGCGACTGGGTGGCCGTCCGGCCGAAGCTCGTGTGCGAGGTCACGTACGACAAGCTCGAGGCTGGCGAGCGCTTCCGCCACGCGACCGGATTCCTGCGCTGGCGCACCGACAAGCCGCCCAGGAAGTGCACCTTCGAGCAGATTCAGACGGTCGCCCAATTCGACGTGCGAGGAATTTTCGGCACCAAATAAACCTTCTCTCTTGAGAAGTTGTCGCAGCTTGCCACGCACCGGTGCAGTTCACAGTTGCGACTGAGTCGCGATAAGGCTTAGGCTCTGGCCGTGCGAGAGCGGGATCGCCTGATCGGGTTTTTCGGTGCGGTCGGGGTGCTGCACCTGGCGGGATGGGGACTGCTGCTCACCTACGCGGCAAGCCACCCTTCGTTCCTGTGGCTAGGCGGTGTCGCGTACATGCTGGGTCTGCGCCACGCGTTTGACGCCGACCACATCTCAGCCATCGACAACACGACGCGCAAGTTGCTGCAGTCAGGTCGCAAACCGATGGGCGTCGGCTTCTTCTTCTCGCTTGGTCACTCGACGGTCGTGCTGCTGATCGCGGTCGCGCTCGGCCTGACCGTGAGGTGGCTGGTCCAGGGCGTGGTCGCCGACAGTGGGGAGCTGCGCACCGTCGGCGCAGCCATCGGCACGTCGGTGTCGGGCGGCTTCTTGATCGTGATCGGCATCCTCAACCTGCTCGTGCTCATCGACATCCTCCGGGTGTACCGGAACATGCAGCGCGGCGAGTACGACCGCGAGGGCTTGGAAGACGAGCTGGTCGCCGGCGGCCTGATGACTCGTCTGTTCGGCCGCCTGTTTCGCGTGATCGACCACAGCTGGCAGATGTATCCGGTTGGATTCCTGTTCGGGCTTGGATTCGATACTGCGTCCGAGGTGGCGTTCCTGGCCATCTCCGCGGGCGCTGCGGCGCAGGGCCTGCCGTTTGCCGCTCTGATCTCGCTGCCGCTGATCTTCGCGGCCGGCATGTCGCTCATGGACACAATGGATGGAGCGTTCATGTCGAAGGCGTACTCGTGGGCATTTGCGACGCCCATCCGCAAGGTCTTCTACAACCTGACTATCACGTCCCTATCGGTGTTCGTCGCCCTTTTCATCGGCGTTGCCGAGCTGGCCCAGATCGTGATCCAGGTGCTAGGTCTACGCGGGGGCGTCTTCGACTCCGCCGCGACATTTGTGTTCGGCATGGCGGGCTACGTGATCGTGGCCGCCTTCGTCATCACGTGGGCGGCCGCGATCGTGATCTACAGGGTTCGCCGAATCGACGAGCGCTGGAGCGCGGTTGTCGACAGGGTCGCCTAGACCCTAGGCGTCTTTCTTCTTTTCAGGAGTCGGCCCGGCGAGCTTGAACCCGCTCTGCCACGGCCAGCTGTGCTTGATCTGCAGCAGTACGTTCAGCATGCCCATCCCCTCGAGGACTCGGGCCATGGGGAGTGGGCCGGCGTCGATCGGGCGGAAGCCAATCGACTCGGCAAACTTCATCACCTTGTCTTTGGCGCCGTCATCGTTGCCCGCGACGTAGGCGTCGAGATTGGTGCCATCCACCTTCGGGTCCGCCATCTTCGAGGCGAAGGCGTAGTTGAAAGCCTTGACGACGTGGGCTTTGGGTGCCTTCTCCTGGATCTTCTCGGCCACCGACGTGCCGTCGAGCACCTGCCCCGGATCCTGCGCGTTGATTCGGTTGGTGACGTCGATGATCACCTTTCCATCGAGCTCGGGGCCAAGCGCCGCCACCACTTCGTCGACCTTGGCAGGGGGTACTGCGAGCACGACGAGCTCGGCGTCCTTTACCGCCTCATGGTTGGACGCCGCCGCGTCAGCGTTGGTGGCCTTGGCGGCTTCCTTGGCCTTGTCATACGAGGTCGCGGTCAGGGTGACCTTGTGACCTGCCTTGCTTGCCGATGAGGCCAGCGCCTTGCCGACATTCCCCGAACCGATGATCGCTACTTTCATCTCCCGCACCTCCACAGACCTGTATACGCCGAGTTATGGAACAGTCGCGGGCTTGCGCGTATTCGGCCGGTGCACGATTCTGACCAGAATCGAGGATGCCGCGATTGACACCACAACTGCGGCCACCAGTCCCGAGCTGACCTCCACCGAAATCAGTCCGGCGCCAAGCGCCAGCGCCCCCAGCACGTAGCTGAACTCGCCGATCTGGCCAAGACCAACCGCGAGCTGCAGCCGCCTCGCGTGGAGCGCAGCCGATCTCGCAAGCAGCCACACCACAAGCACCTTGCCTGCTATCACGAGCGCGAGGAACAACAGCAGCCATGGCAGCGCGTTCGCCAGCTGGTGTGGATCGATCACGGTCCCCAGCGCGACGAAGAACATCACAGCGAACAGGTCGCGGAAGGGCAGCAGGCGCTGGCGTGCTTCCTCGGCGACGGGACTTTCGGTGATCGCCAGGCCGGCGACGAACGCGGCCAGGGCAAGTGGGATGCCAAAGAATCTCGAACCGACACCGGCGACGAGCAGACCACTGGCGACCGACAGGAGCAGGAACAGGTCGTGGTCGGCCTGCAGGCGGCGAAGCATCCAGGGGACGAGGAACGCCGCGGCAGCCGCCAGCGCTGCGAACGCGAGAACGCCGCCGAGGGCGGTCAGACCCGACCTGCCCCCGACCCCGATCACGACGACCAGGATCAGGGCGGCGCTGACACCGACCAGGTCCTGGACGACACTCCAGCCCAGGAGCACGTCGTCCGTGCGGCGATCGGTTGTCCGCCGGTTGCTGCGCGTGATGTTGACGACGACGACGCTCGACGACATGGCGATGGACAGGCCGATCATCGCGGCGCCGGCGGGTTCGATCCCCAAGACCAGGCACGCGCCTGCGCTCAGCGCCCACGTGATCAGGACCTGAAGCGGCGCTACAAGAAGGAGGCGCCGGCCCTCCCGAGCGAGCCGAATCGGATTGATCTCGATGCCGACCTCGAACAGCAGGAGGACAACGCCGAGGTCGGCGAGGATCGAGAGTTGGTCGCGGTTGGCGACGTAACCGGGAGTGAAGGGCGAGACCACCACGCCCACGGCCAGGTAGCCGATGACCGCCGGCAGACCGACCGCCCGCGCAAGCTTGCCCGCGAGCGCCGCCAGGAGCAACAGGAGCCCGAGCTCGAAGATCGCCGGTGCGGTGTGGTCCACTGCCCCGGGAGAATAGGCGACAGGATGGTCGCCAGGCCGCCGCAGCGAGTCCCGTTGGAAGGGGGATCTGTTCTCCTCGAGCCGCTCGACCCGGCGCTCCACGGTGACGACCTGTTCGCCGCCGCGCAGGGCGCGGACGACAGCTGGCACTACCTCCCGTACGGACCATTCGCGCGCAGGGCCGAATTCCTCAGCTGGCTTGAGAGACATGCTGCAACGGCCGATCCGCTGGCATTCGCGATCATCGACCGCGAGGCGGGAGCGGCCCGAGGCATCGCGACCTACATGAGCATCGTGCCCGAGCACGGTGTGATCGAGATCGGCCACATCTGGCTATCGCCGCGGCTGCAGCGGACGCGCCAGGCGACGGAGGCGATCTACGTCATGTCACGACACGCGTTCGACGATCTGGGCAACCGGCGCCTCGAGTGGAAGTGCGACGCGGCCAATGAACCGTCGCGCCGCGCCGCGGAGAGGTTCGGCTTTGTCTTTGAAGGTGTTTTCCGGAATCACCGAATCGTCAAGGGCAGGAACCGCGACACCGCCTGGTACTCGATCACCGACGGCGAGTGGCCATCACGCCGCGCCGCTTTCGAAGCCTGGCTCTCGCCGGAGAATTTCGACGTCAAGGGCGGACAGAAGCGCGCCCTGGCTGAGCTGCGGACGTCAGTAACCGGCGTGCATGGCGACCATTAAGGCGAGCAGGAAGACCATTCCACCAAATTCGGCCCTGCCGAACCGCGACATCCGCGTCGCAAGGGTCACGACCTCCTCCTTGGTGCCCGCGGTGGCCATCTTGTTGTCGGTGGGGCCGATGAACGCGGCTCCCAGCGCGACAACCGGCAGTCCGACCAGAATCGCGACAAGCCAGGTCACGCCATAGGGGGAGCTCAGTGTGCCGAGCACCCCGGTTGAGACACCGCGAGCGAGGCCGAGGAGCATCGTCAACCCGCCCGCCACCCCAACGACCGGACCGTACCTGGCAGCGAGCGCTTGCAGCCAGGGATGCTGGGCCTCGAAAGGCATGCCCTTGAGCGCCGGGACGAAGATGAACTGGAACATCATGGCCGAGCCAACCCAGAAGATCGCGCCGAGGATGTGCAGGTACAGAAGGATCGAGGCAAGCCAGACCACCGCCGGAACATAACACCTCGAGTTCCTGGTTTCAGTTTCCGGAAACCGTGGCCACGACTTCAGACGAAATCCGGAGCGCGCTCGAACGCGGCCACACCATCGACATGACCACCACTGGGCGACGGACAGGCCGACCGCGCAGAATCGAGATCGTTTTTCACAACATTGGAGGCCGCATCTACATCAGCGGCACTCCCCGCCGGAACCGGCGCAGCTGGCTCGCGAACCTGGACGCCGATCCGCACCTGACTTTCCATCTGAAGGGAAGAGTGCGCGCCGACCTTTCAGGGACGGCCAGGATCATCACCGACGAGTCCGAGAGGCGCGCGGTTTTACCTTTCATTGCTCGAGCTTGGGGTCGCACCGACCTCGAGGCGATGGTCCGCTACAGCCCCCTGATCGAGGTGACCTTCCCCGACTAACGGTCCAAAAAGAAAGGGCCGCCCGGGTTTACAGGCGACCCTTTCCTGGGTCTACAAGCTGGCGGCCTAACGGCAAATCTACAGCGTGGATTTTTCCTCGCGAGCGATCGAGCTCCGGAGGAGCTCTTTGATCTCGGCGACATCCTGGCTCAGAGTCGCGAGCTGACGTTCGACACGACCCTCGCCCTGCTCAGTGCGGAGCCAGCGCGCAGTGAGCTGAGCCGAAATGAAGCCGAGGAGGCCCAGACCGACGAATACGAGCCCGCCAGCGATGACTTTGCCTTCAGGTGTGACGGGCCGGATGTCTCCATAACCCACCGTCGTGACGGTTATGAATGCGAGGTACAACGCATCTCCAAAGCTCTTGATAGCCGAGTTATGGCCGCGCTCAACAATCCAGAAGCCGTCGGCCGCCCCGAGCCACAGAAGCAGCGCTGTGGGCCACACGATCCAGGTCACCGAGGTGTTGGCCCGATCCGGATTACGGGCTCTCGTCTGGCCGACGTCTCGTATCTCCTGAGCCAGGCGCAGGAGACCAAGCAACCGGAGGAGTCGCAGCGCACGAAGCGCACCTATTGGGGGTAGGCATGTCACCAGATCGATCCAGTGCGCCCGGAGATACTCGACGCGTGATTCGGCACCCCAGAAACGCACCGCAAATTCAATGAGGAACACTCCGGCGAGACCGTCTAGCGCCGCAGTTGCCAGTCCGCTGAATCCCTCGTCGACCAGTAGCGACAAGGCCACATATCCAAGCGTCAAAGCCGCCATCGTCAGTTCCCAAGTGAGCGCATGGCTGCCGACAAACCCGGTCACCCTGCCGCGGCTCGGCCACCTCATGTTTTTGACGCGGCGTTTTTCTGGAGGATCCAGTTGAGCAAGAATGTGGCTCGTTTCGGCTCGGGGATCATATAGAAATCCGGGTTCTCTCGCGCTTCCTGGAACACAGCCAGCGCATCGGTGTAGACCTCGACGTGAAGGATCCTTGCGAGCGCGATGCTCGTCGACTTAGTTCTGCCAATGAAAGCGATTCTCAGGCTCGTGAGGACGAGCGTCCCTGAGTCAAGGTTGGTCAGGGACTGTTGTTGAACGGGGTGCCCGCTGAAGCCGCCGACTCGGTAGCGGATTCCCGTGTGGCCGATAGGAAAGCTGACGCCCGATGTACCACCGACGTAATGCGTTCTTGTGACCATACGCGCGAGGGTTGCCGGCATCGATAGATAGGCGACTTCGCCCGACTTGAGCAATAGGGGTGACTCGACAGGTGCGGCGCCTGATGTTTGTAGCAGCGCTGCCTCGTACAAAGCGTCGAAACCCATTGCTTGAATGGAGGCTTCGCGTTGTGCGACCTCCTGAGTCATGGCTGCCAGTGAATTCCTGACCTCGTCGATCTGCTTGTCTAGCTTGGCGGCCCGCGCTGCGATCTGCGTGGCAGTGCCTCTCGGCGTGTCTGCCTCGGCAACTGTCGACGCGGGCGCTCCCTTCGCAATTTCAATCAGCAATCGGCGGAGGTCCGCGGCTTCTGCCGTGCGGTCGCGGTTGATATTCCGTTCGTGGCGCCACGCATCGACCCTTCGAAGGAGGTTCCCGTGGGACTCTTGCTCCTTCAGCTGCTGCGATGTTTGGTCGTGTTCGCCGATTTGAGCGACAAGTCCTTTTGCCCGGTCGACAGTTTTCTGCAGACCGGCCGGCACAGCCCATTCGCCGCTGTGAGGCACCAGGATTGCCCCTGCAGCGGCGAACTGGTCATCAGCCTCGGAGTCCCATGCGGCTGACGTGGTAGTCGCTGTTGCGGACCAATCTGTCAATTCCCTGATTCGGTCGCGGAGGGCGGCCAGCGGAGACAGCGTGACCGGACCTCCTTCGGTTCGAACGACTGGCGGCTCAGGTCCAGCTGTCACCGCCGCGTCCTGCGCGTCTATGCCCACAGAGGTCGGAGAACGCCGCCGTGGTACGAGCACGCGCCCGACACCCCGCCGGAATGACTGTAGGTGCCGTCCTTACATTCGGCCACGTAGCCGTTCGTGCTCCGCCAGAAGTTCGAAATGCAGTTGAAGTAGCTGCAGAAACTCCCGTCGGGGCTGTAAATGTATTTCCCTGCGTGCGAGGCGCAGAAGTTGTAGTGCCACGGGTTTGTGGGCGCCCCGCAGTAGTCGAATGCTGGTGGAGGCGGCGGCGCCGGAGCCGGCGCCGCGGTCGGTGCTGGCGCAGGTGGCGGTGAAGGCGACGGCGGCCTTGTCGGGCTCGGAGAAGGCGGTCGCGTTGGGGTCGGAGAGGGCGTCGCGCTGGCTGAGGGCGATGCAGCAACCTGTGCAACGGCGGCGGGCGATTGCGACTCAGACGGACCGGTGCCAACGCCGGTCGTTTGAGTGGGGGTCGCAGGCGCCGCAATTGCGGCTGTGACAAACATGGCGATTGCGAGGCCGGTCCAGGCTCCGCCGGCCGCGAGCCGATTTGGCGATCGGAACAAGGGGATTTTGCTGCGGAGCCCAAAAGCGTTGGTGGCCAGCCAGACTGCCGCGAGGCCGAGGACACCCAGCACGGCGAGTGCGGGGTTCCTTCCGACCTGAAGAATCCACGCCGCGATGACCAGGTATCCGAAGACGGCGACGACTTGCTTCCATCGCCTGCCCGTTCGAAAGCCGGGGATGTGGCGCCACCACCCCCCGGCGCTGGAGGGCCGTCGGGGCGAAGGGGAGTAATAGGACGGAGGAATTGGCGCAGCCTGGTCGCCGCCATCGGGTCGATTCGTCAATTAACGGTCGGTTCCTCCCTTGAAATGAGAACCCCACCCCCAACCCCGCACCGGCGGTAGCCGAGATTTTCAGGTTTGCTTAACTGCGCGTCAATGCTTTCGAATGATTTCTATTCAGGGATGTTGCGACCACTCTTTGAACCCAAGCACCAAAGCTGCGGAATGCACCGGCGGGTCCAAAAAGAAAGGGCCGCCCGGGTTTACAGGCGACCCTTTCC
>DATEGL010000037.1:0-3531 GCA_035280145.1 Candidatus Dormiibacterota bacterium
AGGAGCTCCATCACCTGCTCACCGCTGTGCGTGTCGAGCGCGCCGGTAGGCTCGTCGGCCAGGAGAAGCGTCGGCTTGTTGATCAATGCGCGGGCGATCGCGACGCGCTGCTGCTGGCCGCCGCTGAGGAGGGCTGGATAGCGATCCGCGACGTCGGCGATGCCGAGCTTCGCCATGAGCTCACGCGCGCGGTCGGTGGCGGGGCTGCCCTTCAGCTGCGCGGGGATCAAGACGTTCTCGAGCGCCGTCAGGTTGGGCAGCAGATAGAAGAACTGAAATACGAAGCCGACGTGATCGCGGCGGAACCTCGCCAGGTCCCCTTCGCCCAGCTTGCCGAGGTCGGTGTCGTTAACGGCCACGGTGCCGGTCGTGGGCCAGTCCAGCCCGGCAACGAGGTTTAGAAGCGTGGACTTGCCGCTGCCCGACGGTCCCATGATCGCGGTGAACTCGCCTTTCTCGATCGTCAGCGACACGCTGTTGAGCGCGCCCGTGATTCCGCCCTGGTACACCTTCGTCACGTCAGTGAGTCGGACGAGCTCGCTCATTCCGATCCCGCCCAGCCCGCCCAGCCCGCCCCTTCCGTTCCAAAACGCTCCGAAGAAAGCTCGTCGATCCATTTCAAGTCTGCCTCCGTGTGCAGTAATGCTCCGCGGACGAGCCGCGCCAGATCCAGGCGGCCGTCGCGACGTGCCCGTTCCTCCAGCCGGTTGAGGTCCCGCAGGCGCTGCAGGTATGCGCGCTTCTGGCGAGCGAGCATGGGCGGCAGCTCGCCGTTCGCGATGCGGGTCGCGAGAAGGAGCTTCACGTAGATGTCCTCGTGGAGCTGCTGAGGTCCAGAGTCGGGAGTGGAAAGCCACTCGTCGAGCGCCTTGCGTCCGTCGGGTGAGAGCTCGTAGACCAGCTTGCCCCGATCGCCACGCTTACCGACCGGCCGTACGAGCCCGTCGCGTTCGAGGCGCTGGAGCGTGGTGTAGATCTGGCCGATATTGACTTCCCAGGTCCCACCCAGCATCGCCTCAAAGCGGTTCTTCACCTCATAGCCGTGCAGCGGCTCCCGGCTCAGGAGCCCCAGCACCCCGTACTTAAGCGCCAATCTCCTGACTACACATACTCAGTATGCATGCACAGTATGCAACGACCGGTGGCTGCTGTCAAGGGCTAGGCTGAGCCCCGCATGAACGCTGCTGACGCGACTCGGGTGATTGCAGAGGTCGAGATCGCGGGCGACGAGCTCCGAGGACTCGACGCCAAGAGCTCGATCCAACAGATCGAGGGCCAGCGGGAGACCGTCAAGGCTGCTTTCGACTGGCTGCTCGATCACGGCGAGGGCGAAGACGCGCTGCGGGTCTGCGTCGCGCTGTACGACTTCTGGAGGGTCACAGGAACCGCAGCCGAAGGGCGAGCGTGGATCGACCGCGGCTTGCGGGCAGACGGCGTCAGCAACGTGACAAGGGCGCGTGCGCTCGATCGGCTTGGGATGCTGGCCTTCTGGCAGGGAGACGACGTAACGGCAACATCGTCATTCGAGGAGAGCCTCGACCTGGCCAGGAAGATAAAAGACCCGCGGTCGATAGCGGTCGCCCTGGCCGCGCAGGCCAGGGTCGCGCTGCGAGCTGACAACCTGGAGGAGTCGCGCAGGTTGTGCCTCGAGGCTCTCGCCACTGTGGAAGGCACCGATGACCTGGAAGGTAGGTCCAACGCGCTGCACGTGCTGTCGGTGACCGCGCAAATGCAGGGAAACCTGACCGAAGCCCGCGATTTGATGAACCAGCGCCTCGAGCTCGCCCGCGGGCAGGGAAATTTCGCCCGTGTGGCGGTCGAATCAAGCAACCTGAGTCACGTCGAGCGGAGGTTGGGCAACCGGTCGCGCGCCGAAGAGCTGGCGCGCGATGCGCTGGAGATCGCCGTGCGCCGTGGTGACGCATGGATGGTGCCCTACACGCTGAACGCGCTCGCGGCGTGCGCGGTGGAGGCGAGGCGGTTCGAGCGAGCAGCTCAGATGCTGGGTGCGGCTGCGCGCATGGTCGACGAGCAAGAAGCCGCCTGGCCCCCCGACGAGGCGCCGCTGTTCGAGCAGAGCAGGCAGGCAGCCGGCCAGGCGCTTGGGCCAGAAGAGTTTGCGACTACGTGGTCGGCAGGCCGAGCGATGGACCTGCCGGCCGCGGTCGCCTACGCGTTGGATCGGGACAATTGAGTTCCGGAGCGGGGGCCATCGATCACAATGGACGTGTCGCCATGGGCCATCTCGAAGAGCGCGACCTGCGCAGCCTCGAGCGCCGGAGCATGTACTCGATCTTCGCGCCGCTCGACGACGACGAGAGCCTGTCGCGTGAGCTGCGCCAGGAAGACGAGGGAAACCCGACTCAGGCGGGAAGGCTCGCCGTCTGGGGTTTCCGGCGGCGCCGAAACCGGCACCGCTCGAACGGTGACGACCTGTGGATCCCCGCGATGTTCATGTTCATCCGTCGCTTCGCCTGAGGTCTTCCACCAACCTCGCCGTCACCGGCGCCGCGATACCCGCTTTCTTCGCTCGCCTGAGAAGCGCGCCGCCCAGGGCGTCGAGCTCGAGCGGGCGGCCGGCGGCCTGATCCCGCTGCATCGAGGATTCCATCGACTCCGGCAGCGAGTCGAAGAACCTGATGAGCGCGTCGCGGTCGATGACCACTCCGTCACTCGCGGCGACGGCGGCCGCCTCGGAGAACAACGCGACCACGTCGGCACGACGGCGGGCACGGATAGCGCCCGCGTTTGCTCGCTCGTGGGTGGACAGCAGCGCGAAGGGCTCGAGTAAGGCGAATTTTTCCCACAGCATGGCTAGCTCGTCGTCGCGCACCTTCACATCGAGCCCCGCCGACGAGAGATGACTCGCGATCGCATCCACGCGATTACGATTGGCTTCCGAGCGCGCGATCTCGATGCCCACGAATGCACTGGTCTGGCGGATGACGCCGGGTCCCACCCTGAACGCCTCGACGCGGATGGTGGCGGCGGCCACTGACGTCGGGCCGTAGATCGAGCGCAGGAACTCGACGTGCTCCAGGCCGTTGAGGAACGGGATGACCAGGCCAGCGCGGAGCGCCTCGGCCGGCACCCTTGACACCGCGTCGCGTAAGTGAGTGGCCTTGACCGCGACGAGGCACGCGTCAACTGGCTCGGAGAGACGCGTGGCCGTCTCCACGCGGACGTCGAAGTCGCCAAATGTCTTGCTCTGCAGCTGAATTCCATCGCGGGTGATCGCACGAGCCGTGTCCTCGCCTGCGATGACCAGTACCCGGTTGCCCGACCGCGCCAGCACCGCTGCGAGCAGACCGCCGACACCGCCTGGCCCAAGCACGGCCACCCTGAATCCGCCTACCGTCACGGCGGATCAGGTTACGTTTTCCGCCGTATCGACAGGTTGACGGAGCCGAAGTTCTCTGACTAAAGTCAGAGAATGGATTCCAAAGCCGTCGAGCGGGTGCGACTGTTCAACCGAACCGTCGCCGAGCGGATCAGCGTGCTTGGGGACGGATTCCTCGGCCGCGGCCGCCC
>DATEGL010000038.1:0-4509 GCA_035280145.1 Candidatus Dormiibacterota bacterium
GCCGAGAACATGGGCCAGTTCGAGAGGACATTGATCATTTGCGATGAAGACTCCTTCGTCCACTACATCGAAGGCTGCACGGCGCCGATTTACTCCACCGACTCGCTGCACTCAGCGGTGGTCGAGATCATCGTCAAGAAGAACGCCCGCTGCCGCTACACGACGATTCAAAACTGGTCGACGAACGTTTTCAACCTCGTGACCAAGCGGGCGATGGCGTACGCCGACGCGACGATGGAATGGGTCGACGGCAACCTTGGCTCGCAGATCACGATGAAGTACCCAAGCGTCTACCTGATGGAGCCGGGCGCCAAGGGTGACGTGCTGTCGGTCGCGTTTGCCGGCAAGGGCCAGCACCAGGACGCCGGCGGCAAGATGATCCACGTCGCACCCAACACGACGTCGACCATCACGTCGAAGTCGATCTCCAAGGCGGGCGGCCGGACGAGCTACCGCGGCCACGTGAAGATTTACCCCGGCGCGAACAACTGCAAGTCGTTCGTCAAGTGCGACGCGCTTCTGCTCGACGACGCCTCGCGTTCCGACACGTATCCCTACAACGACGTCGACGCCGAGAACGTGACCCTCGGCCACGAGGCGACCGTGAGCAAGGTCAGCGACGAGCAGCTCTTCTACCTGATGAGCCGTGGCATCCCACGCGCCGAGGCCGAGACGATGATCGTCAACGGCTTTATCGAGCCGTTCACCAAGGAGCTTCCGCTCGAGTACGCGGTCGAGCTCAACCGCCTGATCCAGCTCGAAATGGAGGGTTCGGTCGGCTGAGATGGCCCTGAGCAGCGAGACCCTGGACCAGCTCCAGGGCGAACCGGGCTGGCTGCGCGAGCGGCGTGAGAGCGCGCTGGCCACGTACGAGAAGCTGCCGTCGCCGAGCAAGACCGACGAGGAGTGGCGGCGGACCGACGTCAGCCGGCTCGACCCGAGCCAGTTCTCGCGGCTCGAGCATTTCGACGGCCAGAAGCTGATCCTCCCTGAAGCTCTGCCCGAGGGCGTGATCCTCGAACCCTTGCGAGTCGCAGCGGAGAAGCATCGCGACCTGGTCGAGCCGCGGCTCTTCACCCTTGTGCACGCAGACCGCGACCGGTTCGCCGCGCTCCACGCCGCGCTGTTCACCGGCGGCACTTTTCTCTACGTTCCTGATGGGGTCGTGATCGACACGCCGGTCATCGGCCAGCACTTCTCTCACGAAGCCGGCACGAGCGTTCTCCCCCACACGCTGATCGTCGCGGGCAAGAACTCGAAGTTCGACTACCTCGACGAGTACATCGCCGAGCACGACGACGAGACCGGCTACCGCAGCGGATCGACGGAAATCTTCGCCGGCGAGGGTTCACAGGTGGGCTACGTCGCGGTGCAGAAGTGGGGCCGCAACGTCTGGCATTTCGCCGACCAGCGGGCCGAGCTCCAGAAGGACTCGACCCTGCGCCTCTTCAACGTGACACTGGGCGCGAGGTTCTCGAAGACTCGCGTCGAGGCCTCACTCGCCGGCCAGGGAGCGGACGCGGAGCTGAAGGCGATCTACTTCGCCTCGGGCCAGCAATTCTTCGACTTCCACACGCTGCAGGACCACCGCGTGGGCAATACGCGGTCGGACCTCCTGTTCAAGGGCGCGCTCTCCGACGCGGCGCGCACGGTCTACGCCGGTCTGATCAGGATCGAAAAGCACGCTGCGCGCTCCGACGCGTACCAGGCCAACCGCAACCTGGTGCTGAGCGACAAGGCCAAGGCGACGTCGGTCCCGATGCTCGAGATCGACAACAACGACGTCCGATGCACGCACGGCGCAACCGTCGGGCCGGTCGACCCCGAGCACCTCTTCTACCTGCGCTCGCGCGGAATCCCGGAACCGACCGCCAAGCGGATGCTCATCCAGGGCTTCTTCGGCGACGTGCTGGACCGGATCCCGTTCGAGCATGCGCGAAGGCTGGTCGAGGCGGAGCTGGAGGCGCGCATTGGTTAGGTATCGCGTGGCCGCGGAGGCTGAGCTGCCGGTGGAAACGATGAAACGCGTCGACGCCGGCGACACGCCTGTGTGCGTCGCCCACGCGGAGGACGGCCACTTCTACGCGCTCAACGACGTCTGCACTCACGAAGAGTTCTCGCTCAGCGACGGCGAGCTGTGGGGCCTGGACGTCGAATGTCCGCAGCACGGCTCGCGCTTCAACCTGCAGACGGGCAAGGTGACGGGCCTGCCCGCGGTCATCCCGGCGCAGACCTATCCCGTGACTGTGGAGGATGGTGATGTCTACGTTGACGTATGACGTCGCCGCGATCCGCAAGGATTTCCCGATCTTCGAGACGGGGATCGCCTACCTCGACTCGGCCAACACCTCACAGCGCCCCCGCCAGGTGACCCGCGCGATGCTCGACTACTTTGAGAAGTTCAACTCCAACATCCACCGCGCCGCCTACCACATCGCGGAAGAGGCCACAGACCACTACGAGGCCACACGCGAGAAAGTGCGCGCGTTCATCAACGCCGCCTCGACCAAAGAGATCGTCTACACGCGCGGCACGACCGAGGGCATCAACCTGGTCGCCTACTCGTGGGGCCGCAAGCACATCAAGCAGGGCGACCTGATCGTGCTGACGATCCTCGACCACCACTCGAACATCGTTCCGTGGCAGATCCTGGCCGCCGAGAAGGGGGCCCGCATCGAATACGTTGACATCGACGAGCGAGGCGAGCTGCGCCAGGACGAGTTCGCCGACCTTCTGAAGCGCGGACCGAAGCTGGTCGCCTTCAACCTGGTCAGCAACGCGATGGGCACCATCAACCCCGCGCAGGAGATGGTCGCGGCGGCCAAGAGGGCCGGCGCCACCGTGCTGGTCGACGGCGCCCAGAGCACGCCTCACCAGCCTGTCGACGTACGCGCCCTCGGCTGCGACTTCTACGCCTTCAGCGGCCACAAGATGCTGGGGCCAACTGGCGCGGGGATCCTCTACGGACGCCGCGAGCTGCTCGAGGCCATGGATCCGTTCATGGCCGGCGGCGACATGATCAAGAGCGTCCGCATCGAGGGGACCACGTACCACGACCTGCCCTGGAAGTTCGAGGCCGGTACCCAGGCGATCGCCGAGGTCATCGGTCTCGGCGCCGCGGTCGACTACCTGAACCAGTTGGGGATGCATGCAGTCCGGGCTCACGAGCTCGAGATCACCGAGTACGCGTACGAGGCACTCAGCGACCTCGACGGCCTTACCGTCTACGGGCCGCCGCCATCGCGGCGGGCCGGCGTCATCTCGTTTGCGATCGACGGCATCCACCCGCACGATCTCGCGACCATCGCCGATCGCGACCAGGTCTGCCTGCGGGCGGGACATCACTGTGCGATGCCGCTGATGACGCGGCTCGGCGTCGCCGCGACGGCGCGCGCGTCGTTCTACGTCTACACCGAGCAGCAAGAGGTGGACCGGCTCGTAAGCTCGATCCAGGAAGCGCAGAGGATATTTGCCTGAGATGAGCACCGCTCGAGCTGATGATCAGTTTTATTCACCCCACGAAATTGGAGGCTTCGCCTGGATTTCGTGGGGACCCCGTTTCGAGTGGCGCCTGGCATGAGCCAACCGATCGCGAAGTCTTCTGACGACCAGTTTTACCGCGAGTACATCCTCGACCACTACAAGAACCCGCGGAACTTCGGTCGCCTCGAGAACCCCGACATCACCCATGAAGAAGACAACCCACTTTGCGGGGACGTGGTGGGGATGGACTTCCGGATTAAGGACCGGGTCATCGCAGACATCCGGTTCCACGGCCGTGGATGCGCCATCTCGCAGGCGTCGGCATCCCTACTGACCGAGCGCCTGAAGGGCATGGCGCTGGAAGACGCGAAGAAGATCAACAAGGACGACGTCATTGGCGAGCTGGGGATTGAGATCTCGCCGGCGCGGATCAAGTGCGCTCTTCTTTCTCTAAAGGTGCTGAAGGTCGGCGCGTATGGATTGGCCGGTGACGACGAGGAGTACTAGATAGGTATGACCGAGCAGACGGCGCCGTTTCGCGACCTGAAGATCGACGACATCAAGAAGCTGATCGAGGCCGGCGACCGCGAGGTGGTCGACGTGCGCGAAGACTGGGAGTGGAACAAGGGCCACATCCCCGGCGCGCGGCACGTAGTGCTCGCGTCGATCCTGGCCAACCCGACCGCACAGAGCTTCAAGGACGGAACGATCTTCGTCTGCCAGGTCGGCGAGCGCTCGGCGGTCGCCTCCGAGATGGCGGTGGCGCTGGGTGTGAAGGACGTCATCAACTTCCGCGGCGGCACCAAGGCCTGGAAGGACGCCGGCCTGCCCCTGGAGACCACCCCTTGAAATCTGCGATTTCATGGGGACCCCGGGAGGTGCCATAGCAGTGAGCGAGGCTGCCGTCCAGGTCACCACGGATGTCGCACCTGACGCGACCGTGCGGCCCGAGGACGTGATCGAGGTCCTGCGCCAGTGCTACGACCCGGAGATCCCGGTCAACATCGTCGACCTCGGCCTGGTGTA
>DATEGL010000039.1:0-3046 GCA_035280145.1 Candidatus Dormiibacterota bacterium
GGCGTTGGCCGTCATACCCTGCTTCAGGGCCGGGTTGGTCTGGTTGAGGGCGATCGTGGCGTAGTAGTTCACGACCCCGCTCGTGATCGTCGCCGCGGAAGCCACCGCGACGACGTGACCGCTGATGGTGAGGTTGGAGACCGCGTCGAAAGTGACTGACGCGTCCTGGTTGGCGGCCAGGCGCGAGGCATCGGACTCGGCAAACGGAGCCACGATCTCGAGTCCGTTGATGTTGCCGATGACCATGAACGCGTTCGAGGAGGTTGTCGAGGGCAGAGGCGCCGCGCTGCCGGGCGCCTGCGGCGTGAGGCCTGCGCCCGCCCCCACCGACTCACCGACGACGCCGTTGATGCCGTTGACCTGGCCGTCCATCGGCGCCACCAGCGTGGTGTTGGCCAGGTTGTTCTCCGCGGACTGGAGCGCGGCCTGGGCCTGAGCCACGGAGGCCCGGGCCGACGCCACCTGGTTCGGCTTGCTTTCGGTCTGCGTCCTCAGGTTGTCCTGGGCGCTGGTCAGGGACGCTGCGGTCTGGTTGATGCTCCGCTGGCCGTTGACGGAGTCGGTCTGCTGCTTGGTCGTGTCCATGTTCAGCTTGTTCTGGTCCGCGGTCACCTGAGCGGTGTCGAGGTTCACCTTGTTCTGAGCGAGAGTCACCGCCGTCTGCGCGTTCGAGACCGCAGTGAACTCCGCAAGGCACTGCGCCGAGTAGCTGGCAAAGGCCACGCCCTTGCAGGTCGCGTCGTTGTTGAACGTGGTCAGCGCGGTCTGGTAGTTGGTCTTCGCCGTGGCGAGCGTCTGCTGGTCCTGCTGGTACGCGAGGTTGAAGCTGAGCGTCTGCTGATCGAGGGTGAGCTGTGTCTGGTCCGCCGAGACCTGGCTCGCATCCTGCGAGTTGGTCAGGTTCACCTGTGCGACAGTGTCGTTGTATGCCTGCTGGGCGTTGGACACTGTGTTCTGGAGCTGCGTGATCTGGTCCTGCGTGAGCGGGGTCAGGGCCATCTGCAGGTTGGCCTGCGCGGTGGCCAGGTTTGCGCTGGCCTGGTCGACGGCTGTTTGCTCCGTGCTCGAGTCGATCGCGGCCAGCTTCTGGCCCGCGGTGACGTGGTCGCCGACGTGGACGTCGATCTCCGTCAGGGTGCCCGCGACCTTGAAGTTCACGTTGGACTGCGCCTGAGGCTCCACGTTGCCGGTGCCCGTGACGCTCGAGGTCACGGTGCGCCGGGCGACGGTGTACAGGTTCAGCGAGCTGGCAGTGTTCTTGCTGCCTACGAAAACGTCGCGATAGATGAATGTGCCCAGGACCAGTGCGACGATGGCCAGCCCCGCCACTACCAACCGAGTCCTGTTCAGAAAGCCGCTCAACACGTCACTACTCCCTCCCGAAATTTGTTCACCAGTTGAGATCGCTGAAAGACCAGCCCGACGCGGAGCCGAAGCGCGTGACCACGGCAAGCCCGAGTCCCGCCATCGCCACCGCCGCCAGCGCGAAGACCCCCGCGTAAGGAAGCGCCGCCAGGTCGAAGACCACCAGCGCCCCCGCCAGCGACGCGATGAGCGGGTGCACGTCGGGCAGGCGCAGGCGGCGATGCAGCAGCCGGCCGATGGCGAGCGAGATGCAGGCGATGCCGAACAGCGCGGCGAGGAGGGCGACGAAGAGCACGATCGGGACGAACGCGAGAAAAACGAGCGTGAAGCGAAGCAGCCCGATCGAGGCGACGGTCAGAAGCACCATCACCAGGCCCGCGCCCAGCGCGATCGGTGCGCCGTACCTTGCCTCCAGTCGTTCGACTGCGTTGCGCGCGCGCGCCGGCACAAGGATCAATCCGGCCAGCGCCAGCAGGACCAGGCCCGCGCCGTTGGTGAGGAATACGCGCAGGGCGAGGTACGGATTGATGGGTCCGAAGCCCGCGAGCTTGGGGTCGAAGGCGAACCTGTCAGAGAGGTCGTTCCGCTCGAAGACGACAGGCTTGTGCTGGACCGTCAGGGGTACGGCTCTCTTAACCACGGCCGGACCAACCAGCGCGTCGCCCAGCGGGTTCGGCCACTTGGCGGGAGCGGCGATGTCGGCCAGCGCCAGGAGGATTCCCACCACGGCAAGCCCGACGATCAGGACCACCCAGCCCCACCGCCTCGGCCGGGTCGTCGTCGCCGAATCACTCACGAGCTGCTTGCGGTGTGCTCAGCCCCGCGGGCGCCAGGCGGATGAGGATCGAGAGGTGGTAGGCCGCGATCGCGGCGAGCGCTATCAGCGCCACGACGAGGATCACGTCGACCCGCGGGACGCTTGGCAGGGATCCCACTCCAGAACCCCAGCCGGCCAGCCCCTGCAGGTCCGAGTAGATGCCGGAGGCGATCGACGCCAGGCCATCCGGGCCAGACAGATACCAGAGGATGAAAGCCGCGAGGACCCCCTCCGGGACGAGCAGGGTCCAGGCCCGCCGGTACCCCAGCCGCGCCGGGGCGATCGACTGCATCACGCCGGCGACCAGCGAGGCCGGCGCCGGAGGAGTCGTGAGGGCGCGCAGTCGAAACGGAAGCGAGATCGCCTGCTGATGCTGGCGCCGGCAATCGGGGCAACCGGCCAGATGGTGTCTGACCGCGGCGGCCAGTTTGGGGTCGTCTCGACCGAGGTCACCGTCGGCGTACGCCTCCAGCAAGACGCGAACGCGTGCGCACGCGAGGGTCTGCTGTTCGCTCATCGCGAGCTCTCCTCGGCCTCAGCCAGCGAGTTGCGCAGCTGAGCCCGGGCGCGGTGCAGGCGCGACTTGATCGCAGGCACCGACAGATTGAGACTCTGGCTCACCTGCTCGAGGGAGAGATCGGCGTAGTAGTGGAGCAGGATCGGCAGCCGGTAGGCGGGGTCGAGCTGGGCCAGCGCTTCGACCAGCGCCGGATCATGGCCGCGCGAGGTCGTGTCCTCGCCCGTCGACTCTTCCAGCGGCTCAGCCGGTAT
The DNA here is from genome assembly GCA_035280145.1 of Candidatus Dormiibacterota bacterium. GTDB lineage: Bacteria > Chloroflexota > Dormibacteria > Dormibacterales > Dormibacteraceae > 40CM-4-65-16. The sequence goes on from DATEGL010000039.1 coordinate 2,954, forward strand.
GGGCACGCGTTTGCGCCGGTAGTTGATGGTCGTGTTGGCAGCCAGCTTCCAGAACCACGGCTCAAATGGCCGCTGGGGGTCGAAGCGGGCGAG
>DATEGL010000040.1:0-2326 GCA_035280145.1 Candidatus Dormiibacterota bacterium
GTAGCGGTCCCGGGCGTCGGATGTGTTTGCCAGCGCGACCAGGGACTGGAAGATGACCTCCTCGCGGTCCTTGAAGAGCCGCGCGTTGTCGATTGGCACGGCCGCCTGCGCCGCAAGCTCCGTCACGAGCTCGCGGTGGTCTTCGGTGAACGCGTGCCCGACCTGATAGTTAGCGAGGAAGACGACGCCAAGCGGTTTGCCGCGCAGCGTGATGGGCACGCACAGCACGGCGCGCGGGTTCAACGGGCTGTCAGTTTCGGCCTCGTGCTCGAGAGCCTCCATCACCGGCTCGCCGGACTCCATCACGCGCTGGCAGATCTCGCCCCCCAAATCCAGGGCCAGCTTTTCGGCGGTGACGTGGTCGGTGCCAAAGCCCCCCTTCAAAACAAGATTGCCCTCATCGTCCAGGGCGAGGCATCCAATCTGGGCCGAAGACGCCTTTGCCGCACCCGCGAGGAGCTGCTGCAGGACCTGGTTGAGATCGAGGGTCGAGGTCGCCGCCTGCAGCGCCTCCTGAAGGTTGCGCAGCTCCCAGATGCTGCGCTCGTTCTTCTCGTACAGCTCCGCGTTGCGCACTGCGACCACACCCTGGTTGCCGAGCGTCGCGAGCACCCGCTGATCGTCTGGTGTCCACGCGCGCTTCTTGCTGTCGAAGACTGTCAGGGTCCCCCAGAGGTGGCCCTCCTCCAGCATCGGGGTGCAGATCGCCGACTGCAACCAGCTGGCGCCAAGGTCGGACGACGGCGAGAGGTCGGGGCTGACTCTCAGGTCCTCAACGGCGGTCGTGCGGAAGTTGAGCATCGTCGCGCCGATGATCCCCTGCCCGTTGTGAAACTCGCGGCCGTTGACGTCGTTGGGAAATCCGACCGACATGATCACCGCCTGCTCGCCGTGCTCGGTCGTCCGGGTAAGCAGAGCGGCGGTGGCGACTGTCACACGCATGGCCGTCTCGAGCGTCTTCTGCTCGAGCACCTTCGACCCCTGGGTCACGGTGGTCAGCGCCTGGGAGATCTCTCCCAGCGCATCCAGCGCCGTATCAAGGCGTGAGGCCTGGCCTGTGACGACCTGGAGGATTCGCGAGTTCTCGACCGCGACGCCCGCCATCGAGCCCAGGTCGTCGAGAGCGGCCACATCCTGCTGACTGAAGCCGGCGGTCCCGCGGCGGCCGAGGCACAAGACGCCGATCATTCCGCTCTTGCTCCGAATTGGCGTCAGGGCCTCGTTGACGGTGCCGCCCAGCTTCTGCGGCTGCAAGCCGCTGTAGATCCCCTCGTCCTCGGTGACCAGGTTGCGGATCATCGTCTCGCCCTCGCGCACCTTGCGGAGCACGGCGTCGATGGGTTCGACGTTCGCCGACCCGTTCAGCACGATGTAGGTGTCGTTCGGCTCGAACAGAATCGCGCGGCCTGATTCGTAGTGAACGACCTCGCCGCCTCGCGCGAGGACGAGGTCGAGCACCTCGTTCATCGACTTGCCTGAGGTCTCTTTGACCAGCTCGTTCATCAGCGAGTAGCGCGCCGACTCGCGGCGGGTCAGGGCAACCAGGTGCGCGCTGGCCAGGCGCGTCCCGGCTCGCCCGGACAGCGTGGCGGCAAGCCTCTGGTCGTCATCGCTGAAGTGACCGGCTCTCCGGCCGAGGACGATGAACCCTCCGACCCGGTCGCCGATCGCCATCGGCACCGCCATCAGGCTCTGCAGGTGGAAGTCCTCGGGCACGTAGCCGATGAGCTCGCTCAGCCCGTTTTCGTCCCGGGCGGAGAACACGGAGCGATTCTCTACCGCCGTCAGCAGCGATCCCGCACCTGAATTTGTGCGGTTGACGGCCTGCGGACGGACCCGCTCGACTCCGACGCCCGGCGGCTGCGGGACATAGCGCCGGCCGTCAGCCGACGCCACGTATGTGACGGCATAGTCGGCGCCCACCTGGCCGGCGATGCTGGAGGTGATGACCGCCATGTCGTCGGGCTGGGTGTCGTCGGCTTCCGTCGCAGCGAGGAAGGCGCGGTGCGTCGTGTCGAGGCGGGCGTTCAAGGCGTCGATCTCGTTCCGCTCCTGAGCCAGGGCCACTGTGAATCTTTCGTACGCAGCACCGCCGAGAAAGCCGCCCGCGCCGAGGAGGACCAGGCTGATGAGCTGGCGGATCAAGTCGATCTCTTGCAAGCCCGCCAGGGCGAGGAGGAGTGTCACCACGACCGCCACCGCCCCCAGCGGGGCGGAGATCCTCCACTGCCGCCAGATGGCCCCGGCGGCAATCGCCGCCAGCCCGGCGAGCCCGCCCAGGATCACCGGTGCCGTGCCTCGCCCTTCGGCGCCGAGCGTCGCGCCG
>DATEGL010000041.1:0-4751 GCA_035280145.1 Candidatus Dormiibacterota bacterium
GCGGTTGGGGCTGAAGATGAGCAGGTCTTGCATCGAGGCCCGCAGGTTGTCTTCCTCGCTCATCCGCCAGATCCGGCGCAGGAGCGCGGGCGGGGCCAGGCTGACGTAGATGGCGGGCACTGCGGCGAGCGCCAGCAGCTGCGTGACGAGGATTGCGGGAGGGCTTTGCAGGGTGCTCCCGCCAAGCGCCGCGGCCAGCACGAGGACTATCAGCACCGCGAATCCGAAGCTCAGGAAGCGAAGCCGGGCCTTCTGCACGGCGGGAAGGCTGTTGCTCGCCAGCCAGAAGCGAACTATCGGCTCGCCTGTGAACACCGCCCACGCGATGACGAGCTCCAGGCCCAGGGCTGTCTGAACGGCGGGCGGCGCCTTCGCAAGAACCGTCACCAGCAAGACACCGACGACGACCGAGATCGCCAGGACCGTGTTGGCGCCCTGCAGCGTCGCGCTTCCCAGCGGGATGAACTCGTTGCGGAAGAGGAGGACGAAGTAGCCTGACAGCAGGAACAGCACGATCTCGATCACGGAAAGAAGAGATGAGGGGTGTTCCTCGAACCGTCCCGCTGCGGACACGACCGCCAGCGAGATCAGGGCCAGGGCGAGTACGCCGGTGGCGTGGCTGCGGTCGCGATACCAGCGGTAGGCGATAGCGGCGCCGAGGGCCACGAATCCGGCGGCCGTCAGGTCGCGGGCGATCGCCACCGCGACGGTCACGAGTCGGCTTTCCCGCCTCCCCGGCCGCGCTCCACCCATCTGGGAATACGGCCCGAAACCTCAACCGGCGTCACTCGTGACTTGACCAGGTACTCGACGGCGCCGAGCGAAAGCCCGCGGTCGATCATCGAGGGCTCGCCGTAGTTGGAGAGAATGACCACGGGCGGCGGCTTCGGAAAGCGCTCGTTCAGCGTGGCCAGAACGTCGAAGCCACTCTGGTCGGGGAGCAGCAGGTCGAGCAGCACGATGTCCGGCGCGTCGCCGGTCAGCGTCTTGAAGCCCACCTCGGCCGAGGTCGCGACGGTGACCCGAAAACCATCGTGCTCGAGCTGCAGGCGGTACATGTCGGCGATCGACGAGTCGTCCTCGATCATCAGGACGTGGATGGGGCCGCCGTCGCGGCCTTTGAGGTCGTAGCGCCGGAACGGTGTGGCATCCGGCCCGATGCCCCATATCCATGTCGAATCTGGGAACCACGCCAGGGTCATCGGGCCTTGGCGTCCTCCCGCAAGCGCTCGCCCATCGCCATCAAGACCTTCACCATCAGCGAGTCACTCGCCTTGATGGCATCACGAAACTGCGCGTGGCTCATGACGAACATTCGTGACTTGGTGCGGGTCGACACGGTGGCGGTGGCCAGGCCGCGGTCGATCATGCTGATCTCGCCGAAGAAGTCGCCCTTCTTCAGCACACGGCGCGCTTTGCCGTTGACCTTGACGTCGGACTCGCCGTCGAGAATCACGTAAAAGGTGTCGCCAGACCGGCCCTGCCGGGTCAGGGTCGTGCCCGCGGCTATGTCGACCTCGTCACCCTCCCTCGCGATGAACTCGAGCTCTCGTTTCGTCGCGCGCCCAAAGAGGGGAACCTGCGCCAGAGCCTTCAGCTTCGGATCTGCGGTCGCCACGTTGCATATTCTGCAAGGCATGGTGCGGGCGTGCACGGTTTGCGGGCTGCCACTGCCGGAGGGCGCGCGATTCTGCCCCAACTGCGGCGCTGCGGCGGGTCCGCTGGTCGAGACAGAGGAGCGAAAGCTGGTCACCGTCCTTTTCGCGGACCTGGCCGACTCCACGGCACGTGCCCAGCGCCTCGACCCGGAGCGCTCGCGAGACCTGCTCGGCCGCTTCTTCGACGCCGCCTCCGAGGAGCTGACCACCCTGCGAGGCCGGCCAGAGAAGTTCATCGGCGATGCGGTGATGGCCGTGTTCGGGCTGCCACATGTGCACGAGGACGACGCGCTTCGCGCCGTACGCGCCGCCCTTGCCATCCGTGGTCGGGCGCGGCGGCTCAGCGGCGAGCTCGGGCTCGATCGGGCTCTGGAGGTTCGGATCGGGATCGAGACGGGAGAGGCGGCGGTCGGCCGCTCACCGACAGGTCAGCTGCTGGTCACCGGGCTGGTCGTTAACGCCGCGGCCCGGCTGCAGGCCGCCGCGCAGGTGGGCCAGGTCCTTGCCGGCCAGACTACCCACCTCCTGACCTCCAACATGGTCGCGTACGGACGCCGGCGCCGGATCCGGGCGAAGGGTTTCGATGCGGCCCTCGACGCGTATCCCGTCGAGACGATTACGCCGCGCTCGGCTCGGCGGACCATTCCGTTCGTGGGCCGGGCGGGCGAGCAGGCCATCCTCGGCCAGAGCCTTGGCCTGGCCAGCACCACCGGGCGTCCGGTCCTGGTCACCGTCATCGGCGAGCCGGGCATCGGCAAGACGCGCCTTGCGGACGAGCTCGCGGCGGGAGTCAGCGCGGCGGTGCTGACCCTGCGCGGCCAGTCACGGTCGCATACGGACACCGCGACGTTCTCGCCCGCGGCGGCGATCATCGCCGACCTCGCCGGCATCGGCATGCGCGACGAGCATGCTGTCATCCGCCGGCGCCTCGGCGACCTCGCCGGCCGCATCTCGGAAGGAGCGTCAGCCGAGCGGACCGCCCAGCGTCTGGCGCTTTTGTTCGGCCCTGGCGAGAGCCGCGACGAGACCGCCTATGTGCACGACGTGCAGGCCGCCTTCATCGCGGTCATCGACGGACTGGCTCGGGACCACGCGGTGCTGATGATCTTCGACGACGCGCACACGCTGAAGGCGCCCATGCTGGACCTGATCGAGCGCGTGGCCACCCGCGTCAAGGATCCGCGCCGGGCGCTGATAGTCGCGCTCGCGCGAAACGAGCTGTTCGAGCAGCGACCGGCGTGGGGCTCGACCACCAGCAACGCCGTTCTGATTCGACTCGACGCACTCTCCCGCGACGAGTCGGTGAAGCTCGCCCGCCATGCGGGCGGCGGTCGGGTCGGCGAGGTCGAAGCGATGGAGATAGCCGAGCGGGCCGGCGGCAACCCGTACTTCATCATCGAGACGACGGGCATGCTGGCGATGGGCCAGGGCAGTCGCGCCGTGCCACCCACGGTTCAGGCGGTCGTCAGCGCCCGCCTCGATGCCCTGCCGGCCCGGCTGCGCGAGCTCGCCCGTCATGCATCGGTCTTCAAGTACGCGTTCGACATGACGGAGCTGCTTGTGGTCGACCATGAGGCAACGGCGGACGAGATGCATCAGCTCGAGGAAGCCGAGATTCTGGTACGCGAGCCGCAGCCCGGCGACCAGGAACGGTGGCGGATGAGGCACTCGACCCTGAAGGAGGTGATCTACGCGAGCCTCGCCAAGCGCGATCGCGTGCGTTTGCACGAGCTCGTTGCGGAATATCTGGTCGGCCGTGGCAACCCGTCGATCGCCGCCGACCATCTCGAGCTCGCCGCCCTGGCTGCGATCGACCTCGACCCCAACGACCGCACGGTTCCCGACCGTGCCGCCGAAGCCCTGTTGATTGCGGGGGATCGGGCTCGCCGGCGCATGGAGAGCCGGTCAGCCATCGACCGCTACGAGCGCGCCATCTCACTGGCCGGGCCGGAGGCGCGGTGGGGAGTCCGGGAGGCGCGAATTCTGGCTGGGATGGGCGAGGCCCATTACTGGCTGGCGGAATACTCGACCGCCACTGTGGCGCTGGACCGCGCCGTCGCGCTCGGCGATTCCAACCATGACCCGTTCGCGCTGGCGCTGGCGTTGCGCTTCCTCGGCGACATCGCCATCAACTTCGAAGGAGACGTCGACAAGGCCGAGGTGCTTCACCAGCGCTCAGTGGCGGCTGCTGAAGAGTTGGGCGATCCATGGGCTGTCGTGCGCTCGCTGCTGTTCGCGGGCTGGGCGCCGTGGATCCGGGAGCGATACGACCAGGCCGAGAGGATATGGCGGCGTGCGCTCGACATGGCCGACCCCATGGACCACTGGGCGCGCGTGCGCGCTCTGACGGCCCTGTCGATCAATCACGGAGAGCAGCACGATTTCGACGTCGCCCTGCAGCTCATCGAGGAAGCAAGCGAGCTTGTCGAGCAAACCGGTGATCAGTTCACGCTGGCGAACACCCTTGTCCAGAAAGCCCGCGTGCTCGACGATCTTGGCCGCGGCGCGGAAGCCATGCCGTGCTTCGACCGCGGAGTCGCGATCTATGGGGAGCTAAGCGCGCGGTGGGAGCTGGCCGACGCGAAAGCCGCTCGCGGAATCGCGAAGCGAAATCTAGGCCGGCTCGATGAAGCCGAACAGGACCTGCGCTCGGCCATCCGGATCGCCGAGGAGCTGGGCGACCGCCAGCTGCCGCCCTGGACCTGGCGCAACCTCGCCAAGGTGGCCGAGCTCAAGGGCGACAAAGCCGCCGCCGAGGAGCTTCTTCAGCGCTCGAGAGATGCGGAGTCGCGCGGACCTCACTGAGACGCGCCTGCCGCCGACGCTGACGGTTCGATGACCGTCGTGCGCCGTTCGCGCGAAGGAGCGGCAACGAGAGCGAGGATTCCGGCCGCGCCCACGACCACGGTCGAGGACAGGAACATCGCCCGCGCTCCGATCGTGCCGTAGACCAGGCCGCCGCCTGACGCGCCGATGATCGGCGCCAGGCCAAACAGCACGGCCTTCATCAACGCCTGGCCCGTGGCTCGGAGGCGGGCAGGGACGAGGTCATTGGTGATCATCACCGCCGAAACCAGGGTGAGCGCGAACGCG
>DATEGL010000042.1:0-13950 GCA_035280145.1 Candidatus Dormiibacterota bacterium
CCATCGGCGCGGTGTCGGATGACGAGACCGCCCAGCAGCGGGGACTGCTCGGCGCGACGAGGCAGATGTCGCCGTCTTTCTTCAGGCAGAAGCCTGCCGCCTTTCGCCACTCATACGTCATGTCGTAGTAGTTGCACCGCGTGTCGACACAGAGGTTGCCGCCGATGGTGCCGACGTTGCGCAGTGGCGGTGAAGAGACCAGGCCGGCGGCTTCCGCGTAACCGGCGAAGCGCGCGTTGAGATGCCCGTCGCGCGTGGCGTGGGCCAGTGTCGTCGCCGCGCCGATGACGCATTCATCCGAGCCGTTCTTGATCGTGCTCGACAGAAAGCCGAGACCGATCAGCGTGTCGACCTCGAACTGCCTTCTCTTGAGCTTCGGGAAAAGATCGGTGCCGCCTGCGACGAACATCGCATGCGGGCCAAGGTCCGCCGCCATGCGCGCCGCCTCTCGCGCGCTCTTCGGCTGCAGGTATCTAAGACGTGGGAGGCGGAGCATCGACCTTGATGGCTGACGGATAGGGAATCGATGGAAACCTGATGGGTCCGTATCGCGCGGGCTCACCCTTCTCCTTGCGACGAAGCGCTTCGACGACCTTCTCAGGTGTGACCGGCACCTCGTCGATCCACACGCCGAGTGCGTCATGCACCGCCGCGCATAGAGCGGGCGGGATCGGCAGCAAGGGCCCCTGGCCCGCCTCCTTTGCGCCGTAAGGTCCCTCTGGGTCGATCGTCTCGACCAGGAACGTCTCGATCTGCGGCATGTCGAGAAAGGTCGGTGACTTGTATTCGAGCATCGACGGCCACTTGTGCAGGCCCTTGCGGAAGGTCTGCTCCTCCATGAGTGCCTCGCCGAGGCCCATGTACACGCTGCCCTCGACCTGGCCTTCGACGAGCAGCGGGTTGATCGCGCGGCCGACGTCGTGCGCGATCCACACCTTGTTGACGTGGACGAGCCCGGTCCGCGTATCGGCGTCGAGGTCCACCACGCAGGCCGAGTAGCTGTACGCGGGACTCGGTCCCACGCCTGATCCCTTGTAGGGGCCTGCAATCTTCGGCGGGGTGTAGCTGCCGGCGCTTGTCAGGGTGCCGAAGCGCGCCTCCGCCAGCACGCTCGCGTCCTCGAACGAAACGTCTTCGTACCGGCGGCCACTCGCTTCAACCGCCTCGACGAGCATCGATCGCATCTTTCTGGCCGCCTCGAGGGCGGCGTTGCCGGCCATGAACGTGACCCGAGAGGAGTAGGAGCCGAGGTCGATTGGCGTGGTGTCCGTGTCGGCGGTGACGAGTCTGATGTCCGCCGGCTGCAGCGCAAGCTCCTCGGCGACGATGGCCGCCAGCACCGAGTCGGAGCCCTGGCCTATGTCCATGGCGCCGCAGTAGACGGTCACGCCGCCACGGTCGACCTTGATCTGGACCTCGGAGTGAGGCATGTCGTTCCAGTAGATGGCTGTGCCTGCGCCTGAGAGATAGCTCGAGATGGCGAAGCCCATCCCACGACCCGGCCGCCTCTCGCGCTGGTGGAAACGTGAAGCGGTCAACACGCGCTCGGCGCACTCGTCGAGTCCGCAAGAGGTGACTCGCAGCCAGTTGACTGTTCGCGTGTTGGGCTTGACGAAGTTGCGGCGCTTCAGCGCGACTGGGTCGAGACCCAGGTCGTGCGCGATCTTCTCCAGGTGCAGCTCGACGGCGAAGCGGGGCTGTGGGGTGCCGTGCCCGCGCTTGGGGCCGCACGGCGGCTTGTTGGTGAAAACGCGGCAGCCCTCGAATCGATAGGCGGGGATGTTGTAGGTGACCGTCTGCAGCGCGCCTGTATAGAAAGTGGACGCGACCCCGTATGAGCCGTAGGCGCCGCCGTCCAGCGCGCTGCGGAAGTGCATGGCCGTGATGTCTCCATCGCGGGTCACTCCCGTCCGGACCCACATCAGCACCGGGTGCCGGCCGCGGTGCGCGTAGAAGACCTCCTCTCGGGTGAGCGTGCACTTGACCGGCCGGCCGGTCAGCATCGCCAGCTTGCAGACGATGATCTCGTGGGCGAACGGGTCGGTCTTGCCTCCGAACCCTCCGCCGTGCGCGGCGCCGATGACCCGGATGCGATGCATCGGCAGCTCGAGCACCCTGGCCAGCGCGCGGTGCACGTAATGCACGACCTGGGTGGACGACCACAGAGTGACCTTGCCATCGACATATGTTGCGACCGCGCTGTGCTGCTCCATCGGGAGGTGCGTGTTGCCCTGGAAGAAGAAAACGTCCTCGCGGATGTGGTCCGCGCGAGCAAAGCCGCCGTCGACGTCGCCAAACTCCAGCGCCACGAGCTTGTGGATGTTGTGCGGCCCGCCATAGTCATGGATGCGTTCGTCTCTGGGTGGATCCAGGGCGGCCTCGATGGACATGACCGGCTCGAGGACCTCGTACTCGACGGCGATGGCATCACAGGCGGCAGCCGCGATCTCCTCCTCGGTGGCGGCCACCGCGGCGATTGGATCGCCCACGTAGCGCGCCTTCTCGTGCTCGAGCGCGCGCTCGTCCTGCGTGACGGGGAGGATGCCGAACTTGATCGGCAGGTCTGCTCCGGTGATCACCGCCAGCACGCCGGGAATACGGCGCGCGGCCGACGTGTCGATCGAGACGATGCGCGCGTGGGGGTGCGGGCTGCGCAGGATCTTGCAGTGGAGCGTGCGGGGGAGGGCGATGTCGTCCGCGTAGAGCGCACGCCCGGTGACCTTGGTCGCCGCGTCGACTTTCGGCAGCGGCTTGCCTACGACTTTCAAGTCATTCGCTCCGCCGCCAACTCGATGGCTTCCAGGATTTTCGTATAGCCGGTGCACCTGCACAGGTTGCCGGCCAGCGCCTCCTGGATCTCATCGCGGGTCGGTCGTGGATTCGTGTCGAGCAGCGAGCTGGCAGACAGCAGGATGCCGGGCGTGCAGTATCCGCACTGGGCCGCGCCCAGCTCGCCGAACGCGACCTGAAGAGGGTGTAGCTCCGAGCCGCGTGCCAGGCCTTCGATGGTCGTGATGGCCCGACCTTCGAGCTGAATGGGGAGCAGGAGGCAGCTGAGCGCCGGCACACCGTCGACGAGCACCGTGCAGGTGCCGCATTCACCCAGCTCGCAACCGTGCTTGGTGCCGGTCAGCTGCATGTCCTCGCGCAGCACTTCGAGCAGGGTCTTGTGCACCGGCACGAGCAGCTCACGCCGCTCTCCGTTGACATCGAGCGCGAGCACCACGCGCTGGACGTCTCGCAGCACCTCGTTTTTCATTCGCTTCTCACTCGCTGTCGAGCATATTCCTCAGTTCACTGACGCATTTCCACAGGTCTGGCGCCACTGCGTGCGCCCGGCTGCTCGCCGGCGCGGGGTCATCCGGGTGCACCAGGATCGTCCACATTCCCAGCGCCAGCGCCGGCGCGATGTCGTTCTCCTCCCGATTCCCGATCACGACGCACCGGTCCGCCGGGACCGACGCCCAGCGCATCGCCATCTCGAACACCGCGGGGTGCGGCTTCAGGTGGCCGGCGTCGACCGAAGTGATGATCCCGTCGATGTACGCGGCCATCCCGAGCTTGCGAAAGTCGTCCCAGTAGCTGTCGGCGTCGCGCCAGTAGGTGTTGCTGGCGATCACCGAGCGCAAGCCAAGCGAACGGATCGCCTGCAGCAGCTCGAGGGCTCCAGGCAGCGGCTGAAACCTGTCGTGGACCGGGATGGCCATGGCGCGGCGGATGCGCGAGATCGTGAGCGGGTCGGCCTCGAGACCCTGCCGCCCGAGGCAGCCGGCGATCAGCTCGTCTGCATCGATCACGATGCGGGATTCGGTCGTGACGCTTCGGGCCTCGTCGCCAGGCCGGCTGCTGCGGAGCAGGTCATCCACCAGGGCGTCGACGGTCTTCGAGTCGTGGCCTGCCATCGCGGCCCTGATGCGCTGCCGGCGGCCCTCGCTGTCCGTCTGCCTTATGGGCCACGAGTTGGGCCAGAGCGTGCCTCCGACGTCAATGAGGGCGGCCTCAAGGGCTTTCGGCACTGGCGTCTATCATCGCCTGCGTGACGCTGAGGTGGCTCACGTCGGGCGAATCGCATGGACCGCAGCTGACTGTGGTGATCGAGGGCTTGCCCGCCGGTCTCGAGATCTCCGAAGAGGAGCTTCGTCGCGATCTGGCGCGCAGGCAAGGCGGTCACGGCCGCGGCGGGCGGCAGAAGATCGAGACGGACGTTGCCCGCATCGTGAGCGGAGTGCGAGGTGGTTTCACGATCGGCAGCCCGGTGACCCTCGTGTTGGAAAACAAAGACCACGTCAACTGGACGGCTCAGATGACGGCGGCCAAAGAGGGATACCAGCCCAAACCCGTTACCCGTCTGCGTCCAGGCCACGCGGACCTTGCCGGCGCATTGAAGTACGGTCACACCGACATCCGCAACGTCCTCGAGCGGTCCTCGGCCCGCGAGACCGCGACTCGCGTGGCCGCAGGCGGCGTCGCGCGCAAGCTGCTAAGTCACTTCGGCGTCGAGGTTCTGAGTTTCACGCAGTCGATAGGCACCATCGACATCGGCTTCGAGGGCATCGACACGGACATCGTCGACGTCGACGACATCGAAGCGTCGCCGGTGCGCTGCCCCGACCCTGAAGCCTCGCGACTGATGGTCGCCGCGATCGACGAGGTGGCGGAGCTCGGGGACACGCTCGGAGGCACCTTTCGGGTCATCGCACGTGGCGTGCCGCCAGGCCTGGGCAGCTACGTTCACTGGGACCGCAAGCTCGACGGCAGACTCGCGCAGGCGGTGATGTCGATCAATGCGATCAAGGGCGTCGAGTTCGGCGCCGGCTTCGAGGGCGCTTCTCGCCGAGGCTCCGAATTTCACGATCAGATCGACTATCAGGAGGGTCGCTTCCGTCACCTCACCAACCGCGCGGGCGGCATCACCGGTGGCGTGACCAACGGCGAACCGATCGACCTGCGCGTCGCCATCAAGCCGATCTCGACGATGAAGAAGCCGATGCAGTCGATCGACCTGAAGACCAAGGAGAAGACGGAGGCGCACTACGAACGCAGCGATGTGTGCGTGGTTCCGGCGGCGGGTGTGATCGGAGAGGCGGTCGTAGCGCTGACGCTCGCCGAGGCGTTTCTCGAGAAGTTCGGCGGCGATTCGATGACCGAGCTCGAGCGCAACTATCGTTCGTTCATGGAGTCGATCGCCCAGTAGGCAAGCTGATGTCGATGGCGGAGGCCATCGAGCGGCACGTGCCCGACGGTTCGACCGTGGCGATGGGCTGCGCACTCGAGGCGCTCATCCCTTTTGCGGCGGGGCACGAGATGATCCGCCAGCGCCGCCGCGAGCTCGAGCTGGTCGGTCCCATCTCGGATGCTCTCTTCGATCAGCTGATCGGAGCCGGCTGCGTACGGCGCGTGACCGCGGCGTGGGTGGGCAATGTTTCCGAAGGTCTTGGGCACAGCTACCGGCGGGCTGCGGAGGAGCGGGTCCCTCGCGCCATCGAGGTGCACGACCACTCGAATTTCTCGATCTCGCTTGCGCTGTGGGCGGCTGCGTGGAACGTGCCGAGCCTTCCGACTCGAACGCTGTTGGGGAGCGACATTCTGCGCACGAATCCCGGGCTGGTGAGCCAGGACGGCCTCGTCCACGTCACTGCGGTGCGGCCAGACGTTGCGGTGGTCCACGTGCAGCGCGCCGACGAGCATGGCCGAGCCCACGCGTGGGGGCCGCTCGGCATCACCGAGGAGGCGGGCCTGGCCGCAGACCGGATCGTGATCTCGTGCGAGGAGCTGGTCGGCGCGGATGTCACGCTCAGCGATCCCAATCGAATCCAGTTTCCGGAGACGAAGGTGGTAGCCGTCGTGCACGAGCCCGGCGCCGCGCATCCGTCGCCCGTGCAGGGATATTTCAAGCGCGACCACGCTTTCTATCGCCAGTACGCCGACCGTTCACGCACGGTGGATGTGTTTGACGCCTGGCTCGAGGACTGGGTGCTCGGAGTGCCAGACCGTGCGTCATACATGAAGCGCATCGACGTCGACTCACTGCGCATCAAGCAGCACCGCCCGTCGGTTCCTGCCGATTTCGGCGATGAGTGACTACACACCGCAAGAGCTCATGGTCGCCGTCGCCTCGCGCGAGATCCACGACGGCGACCTCGTCTTCGTCGGCATGCGACTGCCGATCCTGGCTTACGCGGTGGCGCGCAACGCCCACGCTCCGAGCGCCCGAGGGCTGTTCGAGGTTGGCCTCATGCGCGACCAGCCGGCCTCGGGCTTTCTGGGCACGATGGGCGACCCGCCCAACGTCTCGGGTGCGCTCTGGGCGACTCGAATGTCGAACACGATGGCGCTGATGGCGCAGGGCCACGTCGACCTTGGCTTCATCGGTGGCGCCGAGGTAGATCGGTACGGCAACCTCAATACCTCTTATGTAGGCGACCCGGCGAGCCCAAAGGTGAAGCTGCCGGGGAGCGGCGGAGGGGCCGACATCGCAATCCTCAGCCGGAGATGGGTGACGCTGATGAGCCACGAACGGCGGCGGCTGGTGGAGCGCGTTTCTTTTGTCACATCGCCGGGGCACGGAGACGGCACGCCTGGCTGGCGCAGTCGCATGGGCTTGCTGGGTGGCGGTCCGGTCGCGATCATCACCACGCTGTGCACGCTCCGGTTTCCGGGCGGTGGCGGTGAGGCGCACGTGGCGTCGGTCCACCCGGGCCACACGGTTGACGAAGTTATCGCCGAGACGGGGTGGCCATTACAGATCTCTGATGACGTAAGCGAAACGTCAGCACCGACCGATGAGGAACTTACATCCATCAGACGTTTCGATCCCAATGGCTTCTGGACTCGGAGTTAGTTACAAAGCCCTGATCTGGGCGCAACGCGCCTCTGACAGCGCGGAGCGAATCTGACCTCACAAATCTCGTCTGAGGTGAGAACGAACATGAACCCGTTTGCAGCAGCCGCCGTCAAGACCATCGGCGCGGCAGGCGTCGCCGCGCTGCTTGGCGTAGGTGCGGTTGGAGCCGTGGCCGCCACCCCGTCGCCGACGCCGAAGCCAACCGCAGGCGCTACATCCAACCATGCCGGTGACCGCCACGCCGACCGGCGCGCCATTCGCCGCGCAGTCATCGAGGCCGAGGCCGACGTCCTGGGCATCAAGCCGGACACCCTGGTCAAGGACCTGAAGGGAGGCCAGAAGGTCTCCGACCTCGCGAACGACCGCGGCATGACCAGGGAGCAGTTCGAGACGAAGCTGCTCGCCAACCTGAAGCCGCGCCTCGAGGCGCTCGTCGACAAGAAGGTCATCACGCAAGCGCAGGCCGATAAGGTCCTGGATCGAATCTCGAAGGGCGACATCCCGTTCTGGAACGGGATCCACCACCGCAAGAAGTAGACATCTCGGCCTCCCCTACGAAGGGCTCGGTCCTACGGCCGAGCCCTTTTCGACGCCATGGCGATCTGCTTCCATTTCTTGCGGTCTTCCAGACGCAGCCTTGCGTCGGATTTGGCCGCGACCGCTCGGAGCTCGCGCTGCAGCTTGCGATAGCTCTCGAAGCGACGGCGGTCCAGCGTTCGATCCGAGAGCGCCGTCTTGATGGCGCAGCCCGGCTCGGTGTCATGCGAGCAGTCGAAGAACCTGCAGCGGAGCGCCAGCTCCTCGATGTCCCCGAACACCCCGCTGAGCCCGTCCTCACCTTCCCAGAGCTGGGCCTCGCGCAGCCCGGGCGTGTCGATGATCATGCCGCCGCCGGGGAGCTGGATCAGCTGGCGATGGCTGGTCATGTGGCGTCCCTCACCTGAACGATGGACTTCGCGGGTGCGCATCAGCTCCTCGCCTGCGATGGCGTTGATGAGCGATGACTTGCCGACTCCCGAGGGGCCGAGCAGGACGCCTGTCTTGGCGGGCAGCAGCTCGCGGTGGATCGCCTCGATGCCCTCACCAGTCATGGTGCTGGTGACGATCACGGGTGCGGCGACGCGCGGTGCCTCGACCGACTCGGTGAGGTCCGCCTTGGTCAGCACCACCACCGGAGTGGCCCCACTCTGCCAGGCGATGGTGAGGTACCGCTCGAGGCGGCGGACGTTCACGTCGGTCGCGGCCGCGACGACGAAGGCGACGTCGATGTTCGCGGCGAGCACCTGCTGCTTCGTCTCGACGCCGGCCGCACGGCGAGAGAAGACCGTCCGGCGGGGAAGCACCTCGGTGATGCTGCCGCCGTCGACGATGACCCAGTCGCCGACCGCCGGGTCACAGCGGCGAGCGACAGCGCGTCTGGCAGACGTGCCGTCGTCGACCAGATAGTCCGCGCCATAGTCGGCGACTACTCGCGCATTGATCGCACCGTACGTGCACAACGCAAATCCTCCGGTTTTGAAAACGCGTGGGCGGTGTCGGTCCGCCCGAGCCGGAGGTGCTTAGAAGGCAGCTCTGGAGGCGGCCGACGGCCGGGAAACGGTCAGGACAACTTCTGCCATCACACGCCACCTCCTCTGTTGATAAGCGCAGGAAGCATACGCCGCCAGGGCGCTGCGCGCCACCGCCCCCATGAGTGTGAAGGAGCCTTAGCCCTCACTCGCCTCTGAACTCGGCCTTCCTCTTTTCGCCAAAGGCCTTGATGCCTTCGTTCGCATCCTGGGAGACGAAAACCCTGCTGATCGCCTCCCGCTCGATCGCAAGCCCGAGGTCGAGCGGTGCGCCGAAACCCTGCGTGATTGCGAGCTTGGCGTGGCCGAGCGCGACGCTCGGTCCTGCCGCGATCCTGGTTGCGTACTCCATCGCCCCCTCACGACACGCCGCAGCGTCTGGAAACAGGCGGTCGACGAGTCCCAGCTCGTGCGCCTGAGCGGGCGTGACGGTCGTGCCGTTGAGGATCATGTCAATCCCTCTCGACAGACCGACGAGTCGCGGCAACCGCTGCGTGCCACCGGACCCGGGAAAGAGTCCCAGGTTCGTCTCTGGCAAGCCGATCTGGTATGAGCCCTCGGCCGCAAAGCGCAGGTCACAGGCGAGCGCCAGCTCGAACCCTCCGCCCTGGCAGTGCCCCCAGATTGCGGCGATGAACACGAAGGGGGTGTTCTCCATCTTGCGAAACGTCTCGTGGGCGAGAGTGGCGGTCATAACCCGCGACCGCGTCGTGCCTGACGCGAATGCCCGCACATCGGCCCCCGTGGAGAAGAACTTCTCCGACGCGCTCGTGACCACCACGGCATGGATGTCCTCGTCCGCGCGGATGTCGTCGATGGCACCGGCGAAGGACCGCAGCATCTCGTAGTCGTAGGCGTTCACGGGCGGCCGGTCGAGGACGACGATGCCCACTCCGCCTTGCTTCTCGAACCTGACGGGCACGACCCGATAACCTTATTCGAAGTACTTAAACCGCGAACTCATGGGGGTGCCGCATGGCGACGATGATCATCGAAGGCGACCGGACCAAGGCCGCATCAGGCAAGACCTACGAGGTCCGCAATCCGGCCACAGGAGACGTCGTCGACGAGGTCCCGGCCGGTGACGCCGCGGACGTAGACAGGGCGGCGCAGGCGGCAGCCAAAGCGTTCGCGACGTGGTCGCGACTTCCGGCCAATAAGCGGGCCGAGATCCTGCACAAGGCGTCGCAGCACATGCTCACGAAGGTCGAGCACATCGCGCCGATCCTCACCAAGGAGCAGGGAAAGACGCTGCTCGAATCACGCATCGAGGCGCAGCGGTTCGGCGAGAACATCGCGTGGTTCGCCGACCTGGCGGACAAGATCCACGGCGACTACGTGAGGCTGCCGGACCTGACGACATACGGCCTCGTCGTGCGCAAGCCCATCGGCGTCTGCGGCGCGATCGTGCCGTGGAACTTTCCACTGACCCTGGCGGCGAACAAGGTGGCGCCCGCCTTAGCTGCAGGAAACACCGTGGTCCTGAAGCCTGCGAGCACGACGCCGCTGTCGACGCTGGCCTGCATCGAGGCGTTGATCGAGGGCGGCCTGCCCGAAGGCGTGGTCAACGTCGTCCTCGGCCAGGCCACAGGCGAAGCGATCGTGTCCCATCCGCTGATCCGCAAGATCGCGCTGACTGGGTCGACACCGACTGGCAAGAAGGTGATGGCGCGCGCTGCGGAAGGGCTGAAGAAGGTGACGCTCGAGCTCGGCGGCAGCGACCCTTGTATCGTGCTGGACGACGCCGACCTGGAAGGCGCTGCCAGGGCCATCTCCGTCGGCCGCTTCTTCAACTGCGGTCAGGCGTGCCTGGCGGTGAAGCGGCTGTACGTGCAGGAAGGCGTGTACGACGCGCTGCTCGAAAAGCTCGTCGCGCGCGCGTCGAAGCTGAAGCCGGGCAATGGACTCGACAAAGACAGCCGCATGGGACCAATGCACACCGAGACGCAGCGGGCCGAAGTCGAGGCGCAGGTCAAGGACGCGATGGATCGCGGCGCGAGCGTCGCCTATGGTGGCGGCCGCCCCGAGGGCTCCGATTACGAAAAGGGCTGGTTCATCGAGCCGACCATCCTCGAGGGCGTGCCGGACGGCGCGCGGATGTGGACCGAGGAGGTGTTCGGGCCGGCGCTGCCAATCCGCCGGATCAAAGATCTCGATGAAGGCCTCCAGCTCGCGAACGATTCACCTTTCGGACTCGGCTCTTCCATCTGGACAACCAACATGGCTGCCGCGCACCGCGCGGTGCTGGAGATCGAGGCCGGCTACACCTGGGTCAATGCGCTGCAAATCGCCCACGACGAGCTGCCGTTCGGCGGCACCAAGCAGTCCGGCTTCGGCAAGGAGCATGGCGTGGAGGCGTTCCTGCAGTACACCGAGGAGAAGTCGGTGGTGTACGGCGGCGTATGAAACAAGGGCTCGCGATCGTCGGTGGCATCACGTTCCTGGTCGGCCTGGTGTGGGTCGGCCAGGGACTGGGTTACATCAAGGGCAGCTTCATGACCGGTGACATGAAGTGGTTCTGGATCGGCCTGGTTCTGGTCGTCGTCGGGCTCGGCGTCGGGCTGATTGCGTTCGCTGCAGCGCGTCGCGGTCAGTCGAGGGTCTGAAGCGACCTCCAGATATGCCACAACGGCTGGCGAGGGCTGGTGCACACGAGGATTGGCGCTCCCCATGTTCCGTTGTGGATCCCGAGGTGGTTGGTCACGGTTCCCACCTGGCGACAATCGCTGAATAGGCGATTGCCCTCATCCAGGGTGAAGTTGATCATCACGACGGTTGTGGGATTCGTGCGTGGAGGCGCCCAGTACCAGTAGCTGAGGTGCGGACTGATCGCCCTGGGAAGCCCCAGCTGCGGTCCATAGAAATCGATCGCCGCCGCCTCCTGGTAGTAGTGGGCCAACACCATCGTGCCGGCGCGCTGACCGGCAGGCACGGCGTCATACGCCTGAGCGGTCTGCTGGGCAAGCTCGGGCCAGCCGATCTCATCGTCGAAAAGGCCGCTGGGCGTGGGTTGGATCGGCAGGACTGCCAGCGCCAGAAAGAGAGCAACCGCCACCGATGGCGCCATGAACGCG
This sequence comes from Candidatus Dormiibacterota bacterium, assembly GCA_035280145.1. GTDB lineage: Bacteria > Chloroflexota > Dormibacteria > Dormibacterales > Dormibacteraceae > 40CM-4-65-16. The sequence goes on from DATEGL010000042.1 coordinate 11,487, forward strand.
GTGACGCGCACCCTTGTCGTCAGAACCCTGTCCAGCCACATCGCCGCCACTGCGTAAAGGACCGGATAGATCGGAGCTGCGTAGTAAGACTTGCCGCCCATCGCGAAAAAGATCAACAGGACTGCGATTGCGGCATACACGATTGAGCGGTAGCGGTCATCACGGTGCAGCGCGATCATTCCTGCTACGGCAGGCACGACAAACAACAGGTTGAAGAAGACGAGCACCTGCTGCCACCAGTACGCAAACGGCCCGTCGGTATGGCCGCGATGCGACACCACGTACTGGACGCTGATCCAGTCGTGAGTGGACTGCCATGCAAGGTTCGGCAGGAAGACAAGCAGGGCGACCACGGCCCCCAACCACGGCCACGGCGACAGGAGCATCGAGCGTTGGTGAGAAACGAGGAGGCCCAGAAACATCGCCACCGGAAGGGCCGCGATCGTGAGCTTGGTCTCAAAGCCGATGCCGATGACAAAGCCGATTGCCAACCACAGCCGCTGCTCTGCGGTGCGCAGCAGGCGAACGAAGACCAGAAGGGCCACGGCCCAAACCAGCTGGTCCGGGGTCGCGGTGTGGAACAGCGCGTTCGAGCCGATGAACACGGGGGAGAGCAGCAGCGCGAATGCGGCCCACGCCTGGGCTCGCGCGGTGGCGCCGAGCTCGCGCGCGATGAGAGCGGTCACGAACAGGACGGCGACTCCACCCAGCGCCGCGGCCAGGCGAAATGCCACCAGCGAGCCTGGAGCGATGGCCTGGTCCGCGGCCGCGATCAGCGGGACGAGGGGTGGGAAGTCGACGTAGCCGAAATCGAGGTGGTGGGATGCGGCAACGAAATAGAGCTCGTCGCCATGCCAGCCGTAGCGATTCGCAAAGGCCGTGCTGACGCCGAGCTTTATCGCGGCGATGAGCCCCACCCATTTCCACGGGACTCGGGCAAGCACAGACGAAACCTACTCCCGGCCCCCCTCCGCCCGAAGGCGGCACCTCCCCGCGCCAGTGGGGAGGAGGTTTACCTGGTCTCTAGGCGGTGCGGCCGTTTATGCGGTCCCAGTGAGACTGGCACTCGACGCACCGAGTCGCGGCCGGCTGAAACTTGAGCCGCGTCTCCGGGATGCGGCGGCCACAGCCTTCGCAGATCCCGTACGAGCCCTCGCGCAGTCGCTCGAGCGCCCGCTCGACCTGCTCCCGATTCTCGTCGAGCAGGTGAACCAGGATGTCAGTGGTCTCCCGGTCGGACAGCGCCTGGGCAAGGTCGGTGTCCTCGGGAATGCCTGTGATCACGCCTCCGGTCACGTCGTTGAGGGGGCGGTGCAGACCGGCCTCCTCGCCGCACTGGGCGGCAAGCTCCTCGAGCCGTCTCCTGTCCGCCTCCAGCCGCTGTTCTGGCGCCTTTTCGGTCTTTCTCTGTACAGCCATTTCCTTTGAACCCCTCCCAAACTGAGTACCGCAAGCGGCGCCGTTTGGATTCCGAGAGCAGAACGCCTGGTCCGGCATGCGTACCCGCTCCCGCACAATTACCTGCCGAATGTCGAACCCGCTGCCAGCGTCGATGAAGATGCTCGCCACCTTGACGGCGGCGATTTTCATGGCCGGCTGCCAGCCGGCCTCCCCGCATCCGGTGCCGAGCGTACCTCAGATCGGGGGTGACCTCAAGTGCTCCTCGGGGGATCACGGCTACGAGGACCCGCAGGCCGGCTGGGGCTTCTGCTACCCGGGAACCTGGAAATACACAGCGCGAGCCCAGGCCAGCGAAAGCCCGCCAGGTTTCGATCTCGCGCTCGACGTCTTCAACGACCCCTGTGGAAAAACCGGCTGCGCGCCTGGTGAGGGTGACTTCGCCTTCATGATCATCTCGACCTACGAGCGCGGCACGTCGTCGGACCTGTCGAGCTGGGTCGACGCCAACATCAAAGCGAATGGGGATGTGCAGCCGATCTCGTGGGGAAACGCGGTCCAGGCGGTCCGCTTACCGGACGGGCGCCGCGTCGCGCTCACGTCGCACCACGTCGTGATCCTGGACTTGCATTCGGGGCTGCTCGACCTCGAGACGGCGATGTCTTCCAGGCTCAGCACCTGGAAGTTCAGCTTCTAGCTGGGTCTCCGGAACAGTGTCTGCATCTTGATGGCCAGGCCCATGTCGCCCTTGATCTTCAGCTTGCCCTGCATGAAGGCCGCCGTCCCGTCCAGCTTGCCGGTCATGATCTTGACCCAGTCGTTGACGTCCGCCATCAGGGTGAGGTTCGGTGCATCCCCGGGATCGCCCTTACCGGACTCCGCCTTCTGGTCGTGGATCTTGACCCACCACTTGCCGCCGCCGTCGCCGCTCAGGTCGAACTGAATCGTCGCGTTGGTGGTCCCGGCCTTCTCCGGGATGAGGTATTCGGGCATTGCGTCGACGATCTGGTCGGGGGTCATCTGGACTTCGGACATCGAGCTCCTCCCTCAAGGATTGCGTGCGTAT